>JAJFFL010000070.1 GCA_021776705.1 Alphaproteobacteria bacterium | reverse complement strand
GCCGCGCGCCGCGTCGATCAACTGGTCGCGCGTGAACACCCGGCCGGGCGCTGAGGTCAGGGCGCGCAGCAGCGCCATTTCCGTCGGCGTCAGCGCCGCGCGGCCGCCGCCGGCCTCCACCGCCGAGGCGGCGAGATCGATGACCACGCCGCCGACGCGGACGCGCCCGTCGGACTCGCGGCGCAGCGAATCGCCGCGGCGCATCGCCGTCCTGACGCGGGCGACAAGCTCGGCGGGGTCGAAGGGCTTGCGCACGTAGTCGTCGGCGCCCGCTTCCAGACCGTCGATGACGTCCTGCGGGTCGGTGCGCGCCGTCACCAGCACGATCGGGGCGTGCGACGCGCGCCGGATGGCGCGGCAGACGCTGACCCCGTCCAGCCCCGGCATCATGACGTCGAGCACCACGGCGTCAGCCGGTTCGGCGTCGAACCGGGCGAGGCCCGCCGCGCCGTCGGTTTCGAGCCGCACCGCGGCGCCGGCGTTTTCGAGAAACAGGCGGATGGTGTCCGCGGTCAGGGCGTTGTCCTCGACGACGAGGACGCGGACGCCGGCGAGGTCGTCGGATGAGGTCGGCATGGCCTGTTCGCACCCCGTCGTCCGGCGCGGCCGGACGCTGGCGAGCGAAGCTGGCCGCGCCATGTTCAGATCATATGAAGAACGCCGCTGGCAAGCGCCCGCGGCGCCGTCAACGGGCCGGCGCGCTGAGCTCGAGTTCCGGCGCATCCGTCAGCGCCGCCGCGAACGCCCCGGCCTCGCCCGCCCGATCCCGCATGTACGCGTCGAGCGCGCGCACGATCAGCGTATGGGCGCGGTCGGCGTCGACGAGATCGCCGCCGAAACGGGTGATCGTGTCCGGCATCACGTAAGGCGCGTCGGAGAAACTCATGTGGCCCGTGCCGCCGACGCTGACGCGCACGTACTCGGGATCGCCCTGTGCGAACGCGTCGGTCCAGACCGCTTCGAACTGCTCGCCCATCGCGTCCCACTGCGCGCGCGTGCGGCCGCGGGCGGCGAGGTCGGCGTCGGAATAGCGCGGGTTCGCGTGCAGGATCATCAGTTGACCGTGACCGCCCTCGTCCATTGTCTTGGTCCCGAACGGCGCTCCGTCCATGTTGACGCACGCGGCCAGCCGCGGGTCGGCCCGGCAGGCGTCCATCGCCGCCGCGCCGCCCATCGAATGGCCGAGCGCGAACACCCGGGCCGCGTCGATGCGCGCCCCGGCCGCCAGCTCGCCGGCGAGCGCCGCGTCGACCGTGCGCGAGATGTCGGCGGCCCATTCGGCCACCCGGCGCGCAAGCACCGCGGGGTCGGCGTCGGTCTGCGGCGCCAGCGGATCGTCACGACCGGATTGAAGGGTCCCGTCCGGCAGCCGCGACACGGCGCCGTAGGGATGGTCGACAATCGCGACGACATAGCCGGCGGCGGCCAGACGCTCGGCGAGCAAGCTGTAGTTGACGCCGGCGACGCCGAGACCGATCGAGACCGTCGCCAGCGGCCGCGGACCGCCGCAGGCGACCGCGCCGACGCCGCCGAGCCGCCGTTCGCTCCAGGATTCGATTTCCGCACGTGGCTGTTCGTAGTAGCCGCCGTCCGCCATCGCCGCGGCGAGTTCGGGCGCGGCGTAGCGCCCGGGCGCGCCGCCGCCGCACGCCGGATAGAACAGGCGCACGGACCAGCGCCGCGGGCGTTCGGGATCGACGATGTCGGCGCGGGTCGCGTCCGTGACGGCGACATCGACGAGACCAACGCCCGTCGGTTCGGCGTCCGGCGCGGCCGAGGCGCACGCCGCCGACGTCGCCGCAAGCGCGGCCGCAATCATTTGCTGCATTTTGAACCCCCAGATTCAGCGCCATAGGACGCGACGCCCGGTATATCCGGGCGCGAGGGCGGCCTCAAATTACATTTGTAACATGTTGACGCGTTTCGAGCGCCGTCAACCCGCCAGCAGGGCGTCCAAGCCGGCCGTGAGCGCGTCCAGGTCGTCGAGCCCCTCGCGGTCGATGAAGTCGAAGAACGCGCGCCGAACGAACGCCGGGTCGTCGCAATAAGCCGCCGCCGAGCGCAGGCGCGGCAGGCTTTCGCGTTCCAGGCCTTCGAGCAGCCGCGTCGCCGATTCCGCCGCCAGCGCCAGGCGCACGGCGCCGACGACGCCGGGCGTGTTCGCCGTATCGGCCGCCGCGCGCAGGTTGGCGAGGGTGCGGTCGAGGTCGCGACGCACCGGAGCGAACGCCTCGCGGGTCTCCAGATCGTACCAGCGGTCGGTGCAGGGCTCGGGCGCGAACGTCGCGCAGCTGGTGGTCAGGACGGCGGCCGCCGCCGCGATGATGGTCCGTGATGTCACGCCGGTCTCCTTCACACGTTGACCGCGACTGTAACGGCCCCGCGACGAAACGCCATCGCCGCGCGGCGGCGGCGGCTGGACGAGGCCGGGTCCGCGGGCCATCCTTTCGCCAACGCGATCTGGGGAGACGTCAACATGTTTCGACATCGAATTCTCGGCGGCGCCGCCGCGGCCGTTCTTGCGTGCGCCGGCGCGATCCTGCCCGCCGTCCCGGTTCACGCCCAAGACGCGGCCGAGGCCGCGCCGAGCGAGTCCGAGCGGCTTCTTGAATGGCTCGACGCCGCCTTCGAAGCCGAGGTCGCGCGCTCGCCGCTCTACCAAACTTACCTCGGCCGCAAGACCGACAACGACAAGTGGGACGGCGCGACCGACGCCGACGCGGCCGAAAACCACGCCTGGAAGCAGGCCAAGCTCGCGGAACTGCGGTCGAGCTTCGACCTTGACGCCCTCGACGACGCCGGGCGGCTCAACTACCGCCTGTACGAATACGAAGCCGAGAGCGAAGCGCGCGCCTACGCGTGGCGCGAATGGGGCTACGTGTTCTCCCAGTTCGGCGGCGCGCACCAGAACACGCCGCCGTTCCTGATCAATTTCCACCGCGTCGACACGGTCGGCGACGCCGAGGCCTACATCGCCCGCCTGGAGTCGATGGACGACTACCTCGACCAGAACCGCGACGAGTTCGAACAGCGCGCCGCGGCCGGCGTTTTGCCGCCCAAGTGGGTGTTCCCGCAGATGGCGACGACGGCGAAAAACGTCGTCACCGGCGCGCCCTTCGGGGCCGGCGAGCCGTCGCCCCTGCTCACCGACATTTCGCGCAAGATCGAAAGCCTCGACGTCGACGAGACGACCAAGACGAACCTGCGCACGCGCGCCGTCTATGCGCTTCTCAACGACGTCCGCCCGGCCTATCAGCGCCTGATCGCGACGTTCGAGCGCCTCGAGGCGGAGGCCGGCGACGACGACGGCGTCTGGAAGCTGCCCGACGGCGGCGACTTCTACGACCACCGCATCGCCCAAAGCACGACGACGACGCTGACGGCGGAAGAGATCCACCAACTCGGCCTCGACGAACTCGAGCGCCTCCACGCCGCGATGCGCGCGATTCAGAACCAGGTCGGATTCGACGGCACGCTGGTGGAGTTTTTCGAGCACCTGCGCACCGACCCGCGGTATTTCTATCCCAACACCGACGACGGCCGCGACGCCTACCTCGCCCGCGCGACGGCGGTCGTGGACGAGATGAAGGCGCGCCTCGACGAGCTGTTCATCACCAAGCCCAAGGCGGATCTCGTGGTCCGGCGGGTCGAGCCGTTCCGCGAAGAGGCCGCCGGCATCGCCTTCTACAACGCGCCGTCCGAGGACGGGACGCGCCCCGGCATCTACTACGTCAATCTGCACGACATGGCGGCGATGCCGATCTATCAGCTCGAGGCCATCGCCTACCACGAAGGCGCGCCTGGCCATCACATGCAGATCGCCATCGCCCAGGAGTTGGAGAACACGCCGAAGTTTCGCCGGTTCGGCGGCTACGGCGCCTACGCCGAAGGCTGGGGCCTGTACGCGGAAAACCTGCCCAAGGAAATCGGCCTCTACCAGGACCCCTACGCCGACTTCGGCCACCTCGGGACGCAGGCGTGGCGCGCCGTGCGCTTGATCGTCGACACCGGCATCCACGCCAAGAAGTGGACGCGCGCGGAGGCGATCGCCTTCATGCTCGAGTCGGTGCCCCTGTCCGAAGAGCAGGCGCGCAAGGAGATCGAGCGCTACGTCGTGATCCCCGGCCAGGCGACGTCCTACATGGTCGGGCGGATGAAGATCGACGAGCTCCGCGCGCGCGCCGCCGCGGCGCTCGGCGACGATTTCGATCTGCGCGAATTCCATGACGTGGTGATCGCCGACGGCTCTGTGCCGCTGGCGATCCTGGAGGAGCTCGTCGACGCCTGGATCGCGGCGAAGAAGGCGGCCTGACGAACGCCAAACCCCGCCGCGAGATTCGCGGCGGGGTTGGGTGTTGTGATCGGTGTCGGTGTCGGCGTGCGCCTAAAAGAGGCTGAACGGCGACTTCCGGCCGCCGCCGCCGCCGCCGCCTCCGCCGCCGCCGCGCGACGCGCGCCCGCGCCGCCGGCTGCGCCGCATGAACGACTGCAGTTCTTCGCGCTCGCGCTCGAGGGCGTTCTTGTCGCCCTTGGCTTCGGTCTCACGGAAGATGCAGAAGTCTTCGTAGGCTTCCAGTTCCGGCCGCAACGACTCGCTGACGAGATCGATCATGATCGCGTCGTCGAGGTAGCCGATGCCGGGAATCTTGTCGGGGATCAGATCGTCGGGTTCGACGAAGTAGGCCAAGGCGTCGAGCACCCGGTCGCGGTCGTCGCCTTCGAGCCGCCACTCGTTGTCGCGCAACATGGCGATGAACGGTTTCAGCTGGTGAATCCGCTCGACCACGAAGCTCGGCGGATTGGTCGCGATGGCGTCGGCCATCAAGCGTTCCGCGCCGTCGATCACATGCGCGTCGCCGTGTTTGGCGCGTTGCGTATGGGCTTTCGCCAAGCGAGAGCGGAAGTACTCGATGTCCCCTTCGCTGAGTTCGAATTCAATCTTCATGACGATCTGCACCCCGGTGAAATCCGGGCCGAACCTTGGCACAGCGTCGATGCGTTGAGAAGACGTGACGAACGGCGCGCTAGATCCGCAAGGAAGCCGCGACTTTGCGCCCGTTGCGTTCGACGACGACGCTCCACGCACGCTGGCCGTCGAACTCCTTCAGCACCAGTTGCAGCGACCGCGTGTCGTTCACGGCCTCGCCCTCGACCTCCACGATCACGTCGCCGGGACGGAAGTAATAGGCCGCCGGCGTGTTCGGGCTGACTTGGAAAACGGCGACGCCGACGGCGAACATGTCGAGACCGACGCTCTCGTTGAACGCCGGCGACAAATTGACGACCTCGGCGCCGGCGAACGGGTTGTCGCCGTCGATCAGCCGCTGGTCGCGCTTGGGACGTTCGACCGGGGCTTCGGCCTTCAAGGTCGCGGTGCGCTCGCGCCCGTCGCGCCACACCTTCAGCATCACGTTTTCGCCAACGCGGCGGGTCGCGAGGCGAAAGCGGATCGCCTGCTCGTCGTTCACCTCGACGCCGTCGATCGCCAGGATCACGTCGCCGACCTCGATGTCCGACTGGTCGGCCGGGCCGCCGCGGTAGACGTCGGTGACGATCGCCCCGGTCGGCCGCGGCAGCTCGATCGTGCGCGCCACGTCGGCGGTCACCCGGTCGGCCTTGGCCCCCAGCCACGGCCGCACGATGGCCCCGTCGGTCAGCGCGCTTTCCACGACTCGGGCCACGAGCTCGGCGGGAATCGCGAAACCGATTCCGTTCGAGCCGCCGGAGCGGGAAAAGATCGCGGTGTTGATCCCCACCAGCTTGCCGTCGAGGTCGACCAAGGCGCCGCCGGAATTGCCGGGATTGATCGCGGCGTCGGTCTGGATGAAGAACGAGTAGTCGCTGACGCCGACTTCCGAACGCCCGAGGGCGGAGACAATGCCGCTGGTGACCGTCTGGCCGACCCCGAACGGGTTGCCGATCGCGAGCACGAGGTCGCCGACCTCGAGATCGGCGGATTCGGCGAAGTCGAGGGTCGGCAGGCGTTCGCTTTCGGTGTCGATGCGCAGCACCGCGAGGTCGGTGCGTTGGTCGGCGAGCACCAACTCGGCGTCGTATTCGCGCCGGTCGCTGAGCACCACCCGGAATTGATCCGCGCCGCCGACGACGTGGTTGTTGGTGACGATGATTCCGTCGTCGCGCACGATCACCCCGGACCCGAGGGAGTTCTGCACCCGCTCGCGCGGCATGCCGAACGGCGAGCCGCCGAATAGTTCGCGGATGATCGGGTCGTCGAACATGAACGACCGCCCCGACGTGCGCACGATGCGCTGGGCGTAGACGTTGACGACGGCGGGCGCCGACTGCTTGACCAGCGGCGCGAACGACAGCCGCACCTGCTCGGCGGATTCCGGCGCGGCGCGTTCGAACAGCTGCGCTTGCGCCGGCGCGGCGGCGAGAACAGGGACGATGGCGAGCGCGGCGAGGAGCTTCATCATGTGTCTCCGCTATCCGGTGAAACGGACGGGAAAAAGGCGCCCCAGCGATAGCGCACGCCCGCGTGCGGATTCAACGTCCGGCGCATTGCAGCGTCGTCATGCGGCCCCGGAATCGAAAAAGGCGGCCCGTGAGGCCGCCTTGAACGTCGCCGCGTCGCCGCCGTCTAGTCGTCGGCGGCGGCCTCTTCGGCTTCCATCCGGGCGCGGTCGTCGGCGCCTTTGGCTTCCGGGTCGCGGTCGACGAACTCGATGATCGCCATCGGCGCGGCGTCGCCGGTGCGGAAGCCCGCCTTCAGGACCCGCGTGTAGCCGCCTTCGCGCGCCTTGTAGCGTTCGGCCAGGGCGTCGAACAATTTGCTGACCATGTCCTTGTCGCGCACCCGGGCGATGGCCAAGCGGCGCGACCCGAGATCGCCCTTCTTGGCCAGCGTCACCAGACGTTCAACGAACGGCCTGAGCTCTTTGGCTTTCGGCAGCGTGGTTGAAATCTGCTCGTGCTTGATCAGCGACGCGGCCATGTTCGCGAACATCGCCTTGCGGTGCTCGTGGGTCCGGTTGAGCTTGCGGTGACCGTTGCCGTGCCGCATGGGTCTTCTCCTTTGCGCGGGCGCCTCGCGGCGGCCGTCTTAGACTTCGTGCTCGTAGCGCTTGGCCAGCTCTTCGATGTTTTCCGGCGGCCAATTGGGCGCTTCCATGCCCAGGTGCAGGCCCATCTGCGCCAGGACTTCCTTGATCTCGTTCAGCGACTTGCGGCCGAAGTTCGGGGTCCGGAGCATTTCCGCTTCCGACTTCTGGATCAGATCGCCGATGTAGACGATGTTGTCGTTCTTCAAGCAATTCGCCGAACGCACCGACAGCTCCAGCTCGTCGACCTTCTTGAGCAGCGCCGGGTTGAAATCGAGCTCCGGGCGCTCGTCGACGATCTTGTCTTCGGACGGTTCTTCGAAATTGATGAAGATCTGGAATTGGTCCTGCAGGATCCGCGACGCGTAGGCGAGCGAATCCTCCGGCGTGACCGAGCCGTCGGTCTCCACTTCCATGATCAGCTTGTCGTAGTCGAGAACCTGGCCTTCGCGGGTGTTTTCAACCCGGTAGGCGACCCGGCGCACGGGGCTGTAAAGGGCGTCGACGCCGATCAGGCCGATCGGCGCGTCTTCCGGGCGGTTGCGGTCGGCCGGGACATAGCCCTTGCCGACGTTGATCGTCAGCTCCATGCGCACCGACGCTTTTTCGTCGAGGGTGCAGATCACCTGCTTCTTGTCGAGGAATTCGATGTCGGCGATGTCTTCGATGTCGCCGGCGGTGGCGACGCCGGGGCCGGTCTTCTTCAGCACCACGCGCTTGGGACCTTCGGCGTGCATGCGGATGGCGAGGCGCTTGATGTTGAGGATGACGTCGGTGACGTCTTCGCGGACGCCCGGGATCGAGGTGAATTCATGCTCGACGCCGTCGATCTGCACGCCGGTGACGGCCGCGCCTTGCAGCGACGACAGCAGCACCCGCCGCAGCGCGTTGCCCAGCGTCATGCCGAAACCGCGTTCAAGCGGCTCCGCGGTGATTTTCGCTTCCCGGTCGGCGTTCGGGCCCGGCTCCACGACCGGCTTCATGGGGCGGATGAGTTCTTGCCAATTCTTCTCGATCACGTCGGCGCCTCGTTTACAGGTCGCGCCGCACCGAGGAACGGCGCGGCGGCGAACACGTCAAATTCTCGACCGTCGCTCAGACGCGACGGCGTTTCGGCGGGCGGCACCCGTTGTGCGGGATCGGGGTGACGTCGCGAATGGTGGTGATGGTGAACCCGACCGCCTGCAGCGCCCGCAGCGCCGACTCGCGGCCCGAACCCGGTCCGGAGACGTTGACTTCCAACGTCTTCATGCCGTGCTCCATGGCTTTCTTGCCGGCGTCTTCGCCGGCCACCTGAGCGGCGTAGGGGGTCGACTTGCGCGATCCCTTGAAGCCCATCGCGCCGGCCGACGACCAGGCGATCGCGTTGCCCTGCGCGTCGGTGATCGTGATCATCGTGTTGTTGAACGACGCGTTCACGTGCGCCACGCCGGCGGTGATGTTCTTGCGCTCGCGGCGCTTGACCCGGCCTTGGACTTCTTTCGCCATCTTCGTCCCGCCCTACTTCTTCTTGCCGGCGATCGGTTTCGCCGGCCCTTTGCGCGTGCGCGCGTTGGTGTGGGTGCGCTGACCGCGCACCGGGAGCCCGCGGCGGTGGCGCAAGCCGCGGTAGTTGCCGAGGTCCATCAAGCGCTTGATGTTGACCGCGACTTCGCGGCGCAGATCGCCTTCGACCGTGAGGTCGGAGTCGATCGTCTCGCGAATCCGCGCCACCTCGGCGTCGGTGAGATCCTGCACGCGGCGCTCGGCCACGATGCCGACCTTGTCGCAGATCTCCTGCGCCCGGGCCGGGCCGATCCCATGGATGTAACGCAGCGCGATGGTCACGCGCTTGTTCGTCGGAATATTGACGCCCGCGATACGAGCCACCGTCACTCTCCTCGTTTTCTGATCCGCGCGCCACGCGAAACGGCCCGGTCTCCCAGCGTGGAGACCCGGCCGGCGGAAGCGTTTTCACGCGAAGGCGCGTAGCTATACCCGCACGCCCTCATAGGTCAAGCCGGAACGGCGTCGAGGGCGCCGGAAATCGCTTTTGCGACCTCTTCGATCCCCCTCATGCCGTCCACTTCCTTCAAAACCCCATGGTCCCGGTAGTAAGGGATCAGAGGCGCCGTCTGGCGGTTGTAGTTCGTCAGCCGGGTCTTGAAGCCTTCGATCGTGTCGTCGGCCCGGCCCTCCTCCGCGGCGCGCTTCTCCATGCGCGCCACCAGGACCGCGTCGTCGACGACCAGGCGGATCACCAGATCGATGCCCGAGCCGCGCGATTTCAGCATCGCGTCGAGGGCGGCGGCCTGGGCCACGGTGCGCGGAAAGCCGTCGAAAATCGCGCCGCCGACGGAATCCGCTTCCGGCAACCGCTTTTCGATCATCGCGACGACGATCTCGTCGGACACCAGGTCGCCGCGCTTCATGATCGCGTCGGCGGCCCGTCCCAGCTCCGTTCCGGCGTCGCGCTCGGCCCGCAGCATGTCGCCGGTCGACAACTGGATCATCCCGCGCTCGTCGACGAGGCGCTTGGCCTGGGTGCCCTTGCCGGCCGCGGGGGGTCCGAACAGGATCAGGTTCACCGCTTGCGGCCCCGCAGCTTGGTCTTCTTGATCAGACCCTCGTACTGGTGCGCCAGGAGGTGCGACTGTATCTGCGCCACCGTGTCCATGGTCACGGTGACCACGATCAGCAACGACGTGCCGCCGATGTAGAACGGCAGCTGATACTGCGCGATCAGCACTTCCGGCAGCAGACACACGGCCGTCAGATACGCGGCGCCGAGCACGGTCAGCCGGGTCAGCACATAGTCGAGGTAGGAGGCGGTGTTCTTGCCCGGCCGGATGCCTGGCAGGAACCCGCCGTACTTGCGCAGATTGTCGGCCGTGTCCTCGGGGTTGAAGACCACCGAGGTGTAGAAAAAGCAGAAGAAGATGATGCCCGACGCGTAGAGCGCCAAGAACGCCGGCGAGCCGCGGCCGAGCAGCGCCGTGACGTAGGTCAGCCACTCCGGCGCGTTCGCCGCGTTCTGGGTGAAGCCCGCCAGGGTCGCCGGCAACAGCAGCAGCGAGGACGCGAAGATCGGCGGGATCACGCCGGCGGTGTTGAGCTTCAGCGGCAGGAACGACTGCTGCCCGCCCATCATCTTGTTGCCGACCTGCCGCTTCGGGTACTGGACCAGGAGCCGGCGCTGCGAGCGCTCGATGAAGACCACGAACAAGATCACGCCGACGATGATGACGCCGATCAGGATCGGCATGGCGAGGCTGGCGTTCTCGCGCGACAGCGACAGCGCTTGCACCAGCGCCCGCGGCAATTCGGCGACGATGCCGGCGAAAATGATCAGCGAAATGCCGTTGCCGACGCCGCGCGCCGTGATCTGTTCGCCGAGCCACATCAAGAACATCGTGCCGCCGACCAGGCTGATGACCGTCGAGGCGCGGAAGAACAGGCCGGGATCGCTGACGATCGCCTGCCCGACCTGGCCGCTGCCTTCCAGACCGGCGGAAATCGCGTAGGCCTGCACGGCGGCCAGAAGCACCGTCAGGTAGCGGGTGTACTGGTTGATCTGCTTGCGCCCGACCTCGCCCTCTTTCTTAAGCCGCTCGAGGCTCGGAATCGTCCCCGACATCAGCTGCATGATGATCGACGCGGAAATGTAGGGCATCACGTTCAAAGCGAAGATCGCCATGCGTTCCACGGCGCCGCCGGAGAACGTGTTGAACATGCCGAGGATGCCGCCCGACTGCTGCTGGAACGCGCTCGCGAACGCGGCGGTGTCGATGCCCGGCAGCGGAATGTAGGTGCCGAGGCGGTAGACGACCAAGGCGCCGAGCGTGAACAGAATCCGTTTTTGCAGCTCGGTCGCCTTGCCGAGCGAGCTGATGTCGAAATTGCGCGCGAGTTGTTCGGCGGCGGAGGCCATGCACGTCTCCGAATAGAGGGCGCGGGCGCCGTCGCGGCGCCCGTCGCGTCAAATCACTCGGCGGAAGCTGTCGCGTCCGGCGAGGCCGCCTTCAAGAGCGTGACCGACCCGCCGGCTTTCTCCACGGCGTCGACCGCCGCTTTCGAGGCGCCGGTCAAGGTCAGTTGAACCTTGGTCTTCAACGCGCCTTTCGCAAGGAGGCGGACGCCGTCGCGTTTGCGGCGCACGACGCCGGACGCCACCAGGGCGTCTTCGTCGATCGCTTTTTTCGCGTCGAGCTTCTTGGCCTGGATCGCGGCTTCAAGCTTGCCGAGGTTGAGTTCCGAGAATTTGGCCCGGTTGGGCTTCTTGAAGCCGCGTTTCGGCAGCCGCTGGAACAGCGGCATCTGGCCGCCTTCGTAGCCTTTGATGGCGACGCCCGAGCGCGACTTTTGACCTTTTTGCCCGCGGCCGCCGGTCTTGCCCTTGCCGGAGCCGACGCCGCGTCCGACGCGCATGCGCTTCTTCAGGGCGCCGTCGTTGTCGGAAAGTTCGTTCAAACGCATGGTCTTTTCCCTTGCAGACTCGGCTTCGGCCTCGCGCGTCAGCGCGCCGTCACGCCTGCTCTTCGACGATTTCCACCATGTGCGCGACTTTCGCGATCATGCCGCGAACCGCCGGCGTGTCCTCGAGCGTGCGGGACTTGCCCGGACGCCCGAGGCCGAGGCCGACGAGGGTGTCGCGTTGCGACTTCGGACGGCGAATGGCGCTGCCCGTTTGGCGCACCGTCACCTGTGCCTTCTTGGCCATCAGACGCTCTCCACCGCGTCGGGCGCCGACGCGCCGTCGGAGCGGCGCGCCACCAGGTCGCCGACCTTGAGGCCGCGCTTCGACGCCACGTGCCGCGGGTTGCGCTGGTTCTTCAGCGCGTCGATCGTCGCCCGCACCATGTTGTAGGGGTTCGACGAGCCGAGCGACTTGGCGACCACGTCCTGCACGCCGAGGGTCTCCAAGACCGCGCGCACCGACGAACCGGCGATGACCCCGGTGCCCGGAGGCGCGGCGCGCAGCAAGACCTTGCCGGCACCGTGGCGGCCGCGGCCGTCGTGGTGCAGCGTCCGACCCTCGCGCAGCGGCACGCGGATCATCGACTTCTTGGCTTCTTCCGTCGCCTTGCGGATCGCTTCCGGCACTTCCCGGGCCTTGCCCTTGCCGAAGCCGACCCGGCCTTTTTGATCGCCGACGACGACGAGCGCCGCGAACCCGAAGTTCTTGCCGCCCTTCACCACCTTGGCCACACGGTTGATGTGGACCAGCTTGTCGACGAACTCGTTGTCGCGATCGTCGCGATCTCGATCTCGGTCTCGACGCGCCATACCGCTCTCCTAGAAGTTCAAGCCGCCCTCGCGGGCGGCGTCGGCGAGCGCTTTGACGCGCCCATGAAACAGATAGCCGCCGCGGTCGAAGACAACGTCGGTGACGCCTTTGTCCTTGGCGCGCTCGGCGACGAGCTTGCCGACCGTTCCGGCCACGGCCGCGTCGGCGCCCTTGGCGTGCGCCTTGCGCACCGGCTCCTCAAGCGACGAGGCGGCGGCCAGGGTGACGCCCGTGGTGTCGTCGATGACCTGGGCGTAGATGTTCTTGCCCGAACGGAACACCGAAAGACGCGGACGCCCGTTGGCGTGCTTCTT
>JAJFFL010000069.1 GCA_021776705.1 Alphaproteobacteria bacterium | reverse complement strand
CCGCCGCCGGCGGGCCGAGGGGCGACGGCGCCGGCGGGCGCCGGCTGGTCGCGCCGTCCGCAGCCGCGGCGGCGCCCAGCGACGGCTACCACGCCGCCCGCATCGCCCGCGGTCTTCCCGAGCAGGGGTTCGACTACGGCGCCCAAGACGCGTTTCCCGCCGACGTGAACCTTGATCTCCTGCACGGCGTCGATTTCGCCAAGGGCTGTTTCGTCGGCCAGGAAGTGGTGTCGCGGATGAAGCGGCGCGGCTCGGTGCGAAAGCGAACCTTGGTCGTTGAAGCCGACGGCGATCTGGCGCCCGGCGCCGACATCCTCGCCGACGGCGCCCGCCTCGGCGTCGTGACGTCGGCGGCGGGCGGCGCCGGCTTGGCGCAGATCCGCCTCGACCGGCTCGCCGCGACCGCCGAGGGCGCCGCCGTCAGCGCCGACGGCGCGCCGGTGCGGCTGACCTTTCCCGACTGGTTTCCGGAAACCGCGCGTTGGGCGGAGACGTCGGCGTGAGCGCGCCGCGGCGCTGCGGCTGGGTTCCGGACGGCGACGCGCTGTACGCCGCCTACCACGACGAGGAATGGGGCGTGCCGGAATTCGACGACCGCGCGCTGTTCGCCAAGCTGGTCCTCGACGGCATGCAAGCGGGGCTGTCCTGGCGCGTGATCTTGGCCAAGCGCGACGCCATCCACGCGGCGTTTTACGATTTCGACCCGCAACGCTTGGCGCGCTGGACCGAACGCGACGTCGCGCGCGTGCTGGCGAACCCCGGCGTCATTCGTTCGCGCCTCAAGACCGAGGGCGCGGTCAAGAACGCTCGCGCCTACTTGAAGCTGGCGGAAGAAACCGGATCCTTCGCCAATCATGTGTGGGGCTTCGTCGGCGGCCGGCCGCACCAGAACGCGTGGCGCGCCATGGCCGACGTGCCGGCGCAGACCGAGATCAGCGCGGCGCTGTCGAAAGACTTGAAGAAGCGCGGTTTCACCTTCGTCGGGCCGGTGATCGTCTACGCCTTCATGCAGGCGGTCGGCATGGTCAACGACCATACGACGGACTGTTTTCGCCACCGGCCGGTCAAGACGCTGGCCCCCGGCGCCTAACCGCACGCACGGCGCGCGTCGGCGGGCGGCGGCCGTCCCGCCGCCGAAACGACGCCCTCGGGTGACGCCTCCTCCCTGCCCGGCTATATACGCCGGGAACTCAATACGTTCCGCGGTCGGCCTGCGCCGCGCCGCGGCCGAGGAGCCGAGGAAACCGTCATGGCCGAGGCCGTCATCGCCGCAACCGGGCTGTTCACGCCCGAACAGTCCGTGTCCAACGAAGAGCTCGTCGCCAGCTTCAACGCCTGGGTCGACAAGTGGAACGCCGAGAACGCCGCCGCCATCGACGCCGGCGAGGCGGAGGCGAAGACGCATTCGTCGGTGGCGTTCGTCGAGAAGGCTTCCGGCGTAAAGTCGCGGCACGTGGTCGACAAGGACGGCGTGCTCGACATCGAGCGCATGAAGCCGCGCGTGGCGCCGCGCTCGAACGACGAGACCTCGGTGTTGGCGGAGTTCGCGCTCGCCGCCTGCGACGACGCGCTGACCAATGCCGGCCGCGCCGCCGCCGACGTCGACGCGGTGATCTGCGCCGCATCCAACATGCAGCGCGCCTACCCGGCGATGGCGATTGAAGTTCAGGACCGGCTCGGGATCGACGGCTGGGGGTTCGACATGAACGTCGCCTGCTCCTCCGCCACGTTCGGCATACAGACCGCCGCCGACATGATCGCCGCCGGCCACGCCGACGCGATCCTGGTGGTCAACCCGGAGATCTGCTCCGGCCACCTCAACTTCCGCGACCGCGACAGCCACTTCATCTTCGGCGACGTGGCGACGGCGATTCTGCTCGAGCGCGGCGACCGGGCGCGCAACGGGCGCGGCGCCTGGGACATCATGGGGATGAAGCTGAAGACCAAGTTCTCCAACAACATCCGCAACAACGCCGGATTCTTGAACCGCGCCGAAGACGGCGCCGACGGCCCGGTGTCGCACATCGACGACACGGTCACCGACAAGCTGTTCGTTCAAGAAGGCCGCCGGGTCTTCAAGGACGTGGTGCCGATGGTCTCCGACATGATCTTGGCGCACATGCAGGAACTCGGCGTCGCGCAGTCCGATCTCAAACGCCTGTGGCTGCATCAAGCCAACATCAACATGAACGACTTCATCGCCCGCAAGGTGCTGGGGCGCGATGCGACATCGGACGAGAACCCGATCATTCTCGACTCATACGCCAACACCTCGTCCGCCGGGTCGATCATCGCCTTCCACAAGAATAACGCCGATTTCCAGCCCGGGGACATCGGCGTCATCTGTTCGTTCGGCGCCGGCTATTCGGCCGGGTCGGTGTTCGTGCGCCGGGCGGCGTGACTCAGGCTTTCCGCGACTCGGTCACCTTGTACGTCAGGTCGTCGCCGTCGGCGTCGTGGATCGTCAAGTAGTCGCCGATCAACAGCCGGTGGTCGCCGAGGCGGTGGACCGGCTCGTCCGGGCCTTCGTCGTCTTCGTCATAGTGGAAATACCAATGCGCGCCGCGGTGGGTGAGCCAGCCGTCCGCGTCGTCGGCGTGGCCGGGCGTGAAGCGGACGACGGTGCAGTCTTTCGGCTGCTTGCGCCAAAGCTCGACGTCGAGGCGCCCGTCGCCGTCGAGCGGCGCGGTCACGACGTAGCCGTGATTGTCGTCGCCTTCGGGAAATCCGGCGTCCGGGTTGCGTCCCAATCTCAGCACCACACGCGTCAACGCCATATCTTGCCTCCGGTTCCAACGTCGCGGCAGATCGCGTCAGGTCCCGGGCGCGACGACCCCGGGACGCGGCAATTCAATGGGCGAGCAAGAGGCTCGGCGAGTCGGCGTGCAGCAGCGCCCGGGTGACGCCGCCGAACACCGCTTCGCGCAAGCGCGTATGGCCCCACGCCCCGGCCACGAGCAGGTCGACGGCTTCAGCCTCGGCGGCGGCGAGCAGCGTCGTCGCCGCGTCGCCGGTGATGTCGACGCGCGCCGCTTCCGGCTTTCCGCCTTGGCGACGGATCCAATCGACCGCCGTCTCCGGGTCGGCGCAAGGCGCGTCCTTGGCGTCAAGGCCGGCGGGGGCCTGCAGCACGACGACGCGCGCCGCGTCGGCGAGCAGCGGCCCGGCGGCCTTCAACGCCCGCGCCGATTCGCGCGACCCGTCCCAAGCGACTCCGACGCGGCGCGGCGGAAACGCCGAACGCGGGACCAGCACCGGGGCGCCGTCCTCAAGCACGAGCGCGTCGAACACGTCGGCTAGCGGCCCCGAGCTGCGCGCCGCGGCCGGGTCGATCACCGCCAGGACCGCCAGCCGCGCCAGACCGCTGGCGTGCTCGCGCGGGCCGGTGTGCAGGGTCATGGCGACTCCGGCGTCGCGGCACGCCGCCTCGGCGCGGCCGCGCGCCGCCTCGCGCTGCTCGCGGACGACCTCGACCGCCGAGGCGCCGACGCCGGTGAAGCCGTCGCCGGCGATCATCAGCACCGCGGCGTCGTCCTGCCCGAGGAACACGGCGAGCGGCTCGGCGTCGTACGGCCCGGCGGCCTCCTGCGCCGCCGCCAGGGCGCCGGCGTCGCCGTCGCCGCCGCCGCCGCCGAGCGGCACATAGATGAAGTTGCGAGCCATGGCGGTCTCCACGCCGATCACAGCGAAGCGGCTTGATCTTCGCCGTTTGAGCGTCCAGCAAACCCTCCGAGCCGGAGAAAAGCGAGAGGACGTGGTGACGCGGGCCGCAAGGGCGACGAGCAAGCCGAAACCGGGCGCGGAGCCGCCGCGCGCCTGGCAGCGCATGCTGTCGGGCCGGCGGCTCGACCTTTTGGATCCGTCGCCGCTCGACATCGAGATTGAAGACATCGCCCACGGCCTCGCCCGGGTGGCGCGCTGGAACGGCCAGACCCGCGGCGACCACGCCTTCTCGGTGGCCCAGCACTCGGTCGTCGTCGAGGACCTGTTCGGCCGCCTGCTGCCCGGCGCCGCGACCCGGTGGCGGCTCGCGGCCCTGATCCACGACGCGCCGGAGTACGTCATCGGCGACATGATCTCGCCGTTCAAGGCGCAGCTCGGCGGCGGCTACAAGGTGATCGAAAAGCGTCTCGAGGGCGCGGTGCACCGCCGCTTCGGTCTGCCCGAGGCGCTGCCGGCGAACATCAAGAAGGCGATCAAGCAGGCCGACCGCATCTCCGCCTACCACGAGGCGGTGCAGATCGCCGGCTTCGACCCGGCCGAGGCGGCGACGTTTTTCGGCGCCCCGGCGGACGGCTTCAACGTCGTCATCGCGCCGGACCCGACGACCGTCGCGCAGGAGCGCTTCCTGGCCCGGTTTCGGAAACTGTTCCCCGGCAACGGCGCGGCATGAGCGAGCGGGCCGACATCGTCATCGGGCTCACCGCGGTGATCGTGGCGCTGGAGGCCGACAAGGCTCTCACCCTGGTCGTGCGCGACACCCCCGGCGGTCTCGCGTCGCTGCCCTTCGGCCCGTTCGATCCCGGCGCCCACCGCACCTTCGAGCTCGCCCTGCGCGCCTTCGTCCGCGACCAGACCGGGGCCGAGCTCGGCTACGTCGAACAACTCTACACCTTCGGCGACCGCGGCCGCGAAGCTCCGCTGGCGCACTTCGCCGACGACGCCGGCCGCGTGGTCTCGGTCTCCTATCTCGCGCTCGCCCCGGAACCCGTCGCCGCGCCGGGCGGCGCCTGGTCGGACTGGTACGCCTTCTTTCCTTGGGAGGACTGGCGCGGCGGCCGGCCGGCGGTGATCGACGACCGGATCGCGCCGGGGCTGGCGTCCTGGGCGGCGTCGGCGGGCGGCCAGGGACTGCGCGCCGCGCGCCGCGACCGCGCCGGCGCGGCGTTCGGACTCGCCGGCGCGGAGTGGAACGAGGAACGCGTGCTCGACCGCTATGAACTGCTCTACGAGGCCGGTCTCGCGCCCGAGGCCGACCAGGACCATCTTCTCGCCGCCGGCGACGCGCCGCCGCCGTTGACGTCCGACGCCGCCGGCCTCGGCCGGCCGATGGCGTCCGACCACCGCCGCATCCTGGCGACCGCGATCGCGCGGCTGCGGGCCAAGATCAAGTACCGCCCGATCCTGTTCGAGGTGGTGCCCGAGCTCTTCACCCTCTCGGCCCTGCAGACCGCTTCCGAAACCATCCTCGGCCTGCGCCTGCACAAGCAAAACTTCCGCCGCGCCCTCGCCGCCTCCGGTCTCGTCGAAGGCTCCGGCGTCATGCAGACCGCCACCGGCGGCCGCCCGGCGGAGCTTCATCGCTTCCGTCGCGAAGCGTTGCGTCAACGGCCGGCCCTCGGCGTGCCGGCGCCGCGGCTGCGGGAAGGGTAGTTTCGGGGAGACGCAATTTGCGCTCCCGTCATCCCGGATGCTGCGCAGCACGTCAGTGATGCGCTGCTGATCCGGGACCAGGCGCCGGTCGCGATCAGCGCACGTCAATCTCCTCGCTCCGCCCGGTCCCGTGTCTGCGCCGCACCGTTGCACGCTCCCTGCTTCGCCGAAGCGAAGCTCCGGCTTCGCGGAGGCGAGGCGGCGCGGACGGGATGACGGTGAAGGCAAACGCCTCCACCCCCGCCGGGCTGCGCCCGCGAGGCTTTGCGAAACAGGCGGCGCGGAGCGGGCGTTTCTGCCCGGTGCGCTCACGTGATCGGCGTCAGATGGGCGTCCCCGCCCGCTCCGCGCGCGGCGTTTCTCCAAAGGCGTTCGGCGCTCGCTTACGGGGCGTTCTTCCCCAGCCGGACTCGCCCGAGACGCCGTCGGCGCTCCGTTTCCCGTCGGCCTTTCACTTCGCCGTCAGGACGTGAACGCTCGCCGCGGACGCCCGCGCGCCGGATCGCGCAACCGGATCTCCTTCAGACGGACCCGCGCGAGGCCGTTAACTCCCCGCCGCGAACCCGCCGCCGCGCCCCGCGCCCCGCCCGGCCGGTCCGGACGCGCCCGTGGAGCGG
>JAJFFL010000068.1 GCA_021776705.1 Alphaproteobacteria bacterium | reverse complement strand
GGCGACGGGGCCCAGCAGTTCCGGGCGCAGCGCCGCGACCACGGCGCAAACCCGAAGGAACATCACCGCGTTGGCGATCATCGCGCCGCCGATCAGCGCCGCGAAGGCGGCCGGCGTCTGCTTGGCGAGCCGCGCCAGGCTGACCGTCGCCGCGGTCGACGACGCCAAGCCTCCGGCGGCGCCCGCGAGCATCGGTCCGGCCGTCGGGCCGGCGAGCCGAATGGCGGCGTAGCCGGCGAACGACACCGCCGCGATCAGCACCGTCAAGAGCCAGATGGCGCGCGGGTTGAGCGCCTCCCAGGGGCCGAGATTCCGGTCCGGAAGCATCGGCAGCACGATCACGGTCATGGCCAGCAACAGAAGCGTCGCGCGCAGCTCCGGCCAGGTCAGCCGCGCCACCCAGCCGTGGACGCGCTCCTTGAGCGCCAGAAGCGCCGTCGCCGCGACCCCGGCCGCGGCCGCGACGCGGGCGTCGCCGACGACTGCGTAGGCGCCGAGACTGAAAGCGGCCATGGCGGCGATCACCGGCGTCGCGTCGACGCGTCCGGCCTGGCGTTCGGCCATCCATTGAAACAGGCCGATCACGCCGCCGACGGCGAGCAGCCCAGCGGCGATCGGCACGCCGCCGAAGCGTTCCGCGAACACGCCGCAGACGCCGCCGAGCAGCCCGATCAGCGCGAACGTCCGCACCCCCGCGACCCGCCCGCCTTCGTCGAGATGACGCGCGCGCCAGCCGCGCTCGACGCCCATCAGCAACCCGATGGCGAGCGCCAAGCCAAGTTCTTCGAATCTGGCGATCACATCGGCGGCGGCGAGTTCAGACGTCATTTCAACACTATAGGAACGATCCCGGCGTCGCGCAGCCGTCCGGCGCAGAGCCGCCGCCGACCCTGGACAGGCCGGGGCGCGACGCGCGATCATTGCGCACGGCTGGGCCGCGAGGGGGACGCCGATGGCGCATCAGGACGGCAAGCTTCATCCCGCGGACCGGTTTTCGCGCGTCGCCCGGCCGGTCGATCCTCGCCGCCGCACAAATCTCGCGATCCTGATCCTGATTCCCGCGCTCGCCGCCGCCGTCGCCGGCTGGAACGTCTACAACGGCGCGGCCCCCGTCGACGCCGGCGTCGCCTTCGCCGTCGCCGCCCTCGTCGTCTTCCTCACCTGGGCGCTCAGCCGCGAAATCGCGCCCGACAGCAACGCCGCCGCGTTCATCGCCGTCGCCCTGGCGCTGCCGCCGCTGGCGCTCGGCGCCGACGTCGCCTTCGTGCAACTGGTCTTGGCGCTGTTCCTCGCCCGCGTCGTCAATCGGATCGTCGGGCCGCCGGCGATGGCCACCGATCTCGTGATCATCGGCGGACTGTTGCTGGCGGTCGCGGGGGGGGGAAACGCTAGGGCGTGCGCGTTCGTCGCCGCCGTCGCGTTCGCGCTCGACGGCATGCTCGAGCGTCCCAAGGCCATGTCCTGGCTGGTCGCCGCGTGGGCGCTGGTGGTCGGCGGCGCGGTCATGTGGTGGGGCCCGCTCGGCGTCAAGCAGCTGATCGGCTCCGGCGAAGCCGCCGCCACGATCCTGGCGCCGATCGACGCGATGGACCCGCGGCTGCTCGCCGCCACCGGCCTCCTCGCCGGCGTCTCGGTGCTGCTTGCGGCGACTTCGCCGCCGCCGCGCGGAAGGTGCGACATGCTCGACGAGACGCCGGACCACGGCCGCGTGGCCTGGGGCGCCATCGTCGTCGTCCTGTGCGCGCTCGCGACCTACGCCGAAGGCTCCGCCGCCGTTCTGGCGCTCTACCCCGTTTGGGCCGTGCTGGCCGCGGCCGCCGTCGGCCGCCTGATGCCGGACCGCGCCGGCGATGCGCCCGACCCCGATCGCGGCCGCGCCGCCCCGCCGCCGTCGCCCGCCGACGAGGCCGCCGTCGCCGCCGACCTTGAAACCGCGTCCGGCCCGTCGGACGAAATCACGATCGGCCGCAACGGATCGCGGCCGCCGGGCGCGCAGTTTTGATCGAAGCGCCGATTCGAGGAGGTTCCATGTTCCGGTTCGTTTCGCCGCTGGCGGCGGCCGTCGTCTTGTCGGCGTGCGCGACCACGGCGCCCGACAACGCCGCATCCGCGCGCGACGGCCTGGTGATCACGGCCAGCGCGCATTCCGTGGCCGAGACCGCCGACCGCGTCGAAGCGGTGGTGATCGCCAACGGCGCGACCGTGTTCGCGCGCGTCGACCATGCCGGCGGCGCGGCCAAGATCAATCAACCTTTGCCGCCGACGCAGCTGATCCTGTTCGGAAACCCGAACTTGGGCACGCCGATCCTTCAACGGTCGCGCACGACCGGGCTTGATCTGCCGGCGCACGTGCTGATCTGGTCCGAGGACGGAACGACGTGGATCGGTCACGTCTCCGGGACCGAATTCGCCCGCCGCCACGGCCTGGATCCGAACGACCCGGATCTCGCGAAGCTGATGGGGGCGGTCGAGGCGATCGCCGCCCGCGCGGCGGCGGCGGACTAGGCGTCCGCGTACTCGTAGGTCGCCCCGACCCAACTCGCCGTGGGATGGGAGAAGACGACGCCGCCGTCGGGGTCGAGGTCGGCGACCGCCAAGGGGCCGCCCTTGCCGCAACCGAGGTCCAGCAGATACGCCGCGCCGCCGAGGGCGCCGTCGCGCCGCAGCACGACGCCGTCGGCGCGCCGGTCGTGGCCGACGATGACCTTGCGGCCCGCCGGCAGATCGTCGACCCAGTTCCAGATCCGTTCCGGCCGACCCTTGGGGTCGCAGCGGCCGGTCGTCTGGCCGTAGAGGGCGCGCGCGAACACCGCGTTCGTCCCGGCGTCGCCGTCCGGATCCGTCATCGCCGGGTGCCACGCCCCGTGGACGAACAGCCAGTCGCGCCAAAGCGCGAACGCCGGCGCCGCGTCCCAGGCCGCCAGCAGCCGCTCCGCAAGCCCCGGACGGGCGTCGAACTCGGCCAGGGTCCGGACATGCATCGGCTTCAACTCGACGTCGTGGCCGCGCAAGGCGCGGACGATTTTCCATTCGTGGTTGGCCCGGATCATCACCCCGTCGCCGGCGTCGACGACGTCGAGCATGAGGGCGAGCGCGCGGGCCGAGTCGGGGCCGCGGTCGACGAGGTCGCCGAGTTGCACGACGAAGCGGCCGCCGCGCCGGGCGGCGGTCAGCCGTTCGGCGAGCGCCTCCGCCTCCCCGTGAACATCGGGAATGACTCGCAAGCGCGCGTCGTGCGGAATCGCGGGGCCGGACATGATCTTCATCCTACTCAGATATGGTTACCATCCGGCTTCCACAAACAGCGCCGGCCGGCGGCTCGAAATTCGCTTGCAAAAAGCCGCCGCCGCGGGCTTACGATTTTTGGCGCGCCGCCTCGCGTGGGGACCGTCGGTCCTCGTCATCGGCACGTCCGGAAGGCGGCCCGGCGATCAGCTCAGGTGATCCGCGCATGATGCTCGTGCGCTCGTATCTCGCCCCGTCGTCCATCGAAGGCCTCGGCGTCTTCGCGTCCGAGCCGATCCGCAAGGGCGACGTCGTCTGGAAATTTGACCGGACTTTCGACCAGGTCCTCAGTCTCGATCAGGTCAACACCGCGCCGGCGCACATGCGCGACTTCATCGAGCGCTACTCTTACGCGTTCCATGACGACCCCGGATTCGTGGTCCTCGACGCCGACGACGGGCGTTTCATGAATCACGCCGACGCGCCCAACCTCGACTTTCGCGACCCGGTTCAAGGCGTCGCTCTGCGCGACATCGCGGCCGACGAGGAACTGACGTGCGACTACGCCTGCTTCACGATCGGCCCGGTCGTGTTCCAGCCGCCCCGTCGCCCCGGCGCCAACGGCGACGCCCGCGCCTGACACGACTCAATCGTCGAGATCGCGCGGCGTCGGCACCCGCCCGCGGGTGCGGCGCAGCAGCTTGCGCGCGCCGCCGCCGGTGAGGCTGGCGACGGCGACGGCGGCGGCCGCCGCCCGCCACGGCGTCCGCGCCACGATGTAAGCGGGCGTCCAGTCGGGGTCGTACTTGTCTTTGAAGGCGTGCAGCCCCTCGAAACCGTAGAAGCGCCCGCCGCGAGCGAAAATGAAGGCGCCGAGGCGAGCCACCGTCGACGGGTGCGGCTGGTCGCGCAGCCCGGCCAACGGCGCCAGGCCAAGGTCGAGGCGCTTGAGTCCTTGTTGCTTGGCCCAGGTCCCCAACTCCATGAACAGGTAGTTCATGCCTCCGCCCGCCTCGTCGTCGGCGTAGCGCATCAAGTCCATGGTCGCCCGGTCGCCGTGCACGAAGACGTTCGAAAACGCCGCCGGCGCGCCGGCGCGGCGGACGACGGCGAGCGAAAAACGGCTGAGATAGTCCGGGTCGAAACGGCCGAGCGAAAATCCCTTCTCAACCCCGCCGCGGCGCGCCAGCCAGGCGTCGGAGACTCCGCGCAGCGGCGCTTCAAGTTCGGCAAGCGGGCCCGGCGGCCGCATCTCAAACGTGCATTCGGCTTTCAGCGCCCGGTTGCGTTCGTTGCGGAAACCGCGGTTCGCCTTGCCGGTCAGCGAGAACCGATCGAGATCGATCACCGCGCGCTCGCCGACTTTCTCCGCCTTCAGATCGAACTGCGCCAGCCGCTCCGCCGTGGCCGCGCCGACGGCGTAGAAGGCGGGCCAGGCGCGCGCCTCGCGCGCGGTCGCGATGAAGCGCCCGGCGAGCTCGTCGAACTCCGCCGGGTCGCCGACCGGTTCGTCGACCGCGATCCAGGCGCGGCCGGCGGCGCCGTACATCAAGAAGCTGCGGCCGCTGTCGCTCCACACGAAGCGCTTGTCGCCGACGTAGGCGAGAAACGCGTCGCCCTCGGCCGAGGCCGCGTCCGCCACGCAGGCCGCCGCACGCGCGATCTCCGCGGCGTCGCCGACCGGAGTCAGGGCGCGTTCGCGGCGGGTGCGGAACCGGGCCAGGGAATCGCGGCCGAAGCGGAACGGAGGTTTCAACGGGCGACGCGGCATCCGCTGAGTGTCGCAGCGCCCGCGCCGGATGGCCATGGGGTGCGTCGCGCGCGATCGCGCGCTTCAGGCAGGAGGTTGATCCGGGTAGATCAGCGCCGAAACGTCGTAACCGCGACGGGTCGCCGCCGCCTTCAACGCTTCCAGGCGAGCGTCCGATATTTTCGGCGTCCGGGCCAGGATCCAGAGAAACCGGCCGCCCGGTTCGCCGATGAGGGCGGTTTCATAAGCGGCGTCGAGTTCGAGCACCCAGTAGTCGCCCTCTGCGAACGGGATCCAGCGCGGGGCGAAACGCACTTTCAGCTTGGCGTTGCCGTCGGACACCGACCTCGCGCCGCCCGCGGCGGCCGTCACCGGCCCGTCGACGGCGCCCTTGCGGCATGTGTTGACGACGTCGATGCGGCCGTCGTCGCGCAGCGCGTATTCCGCCGTGACGCCGTGGCAGTCGCGCTCGAACCGGTGGTCGTACCGCGCGATTTCGTACCACAGGCCGGCGTAGCGCGTCAGATCGACGGCGGCGACGGTGTCGAGCGGCGCGTCGGAGTCGCGCTGCTTCGGCGGCAGAACGCAGGCGGCGAGCGCCAGGGCGGGCGCGATCAGGACGGCGGCGCGAAGTCTCATCTGCGGTCTCCCAGTGAATGGTTCGAACGTAGATACGCACGGCCGCGGCGTTCCGATCACCGCCCCCGGCCGCCGCAAGTTATCCGGCGGACAAGCGCCCTGCCGTCCCCCTCGTTTCGCCGCTCGCGGCGCTCGTCGATCCGGCCGCGGCGACCGCTGAACCGCCGACCCCTTCCGCGCCGCTCAGGTGTCGCATCGGAGCCACAGCCGAGGCCCGGCGCGCCGTCCCCGGACCGCGCGCGCTTGCGTCCCGCGCCGGACGTCGCTATGTCGCCGCCTCCCCGCGAGGGGCCCCGCAACCGGAGGCGACGATGGATTTCGTTGCAGCAGAGAAGACCCGCACGCGCGACGCGTGAGCCTCCGACGCCCGGCGGCTCACGTCTTCGCAGATCGGAGACATAGGTGAGACGCCGTGACTTTCAAAATCACGGGCGCCCGCGCCGTTCGCCTGTTGTGGGCGGCGGCGGCCCTCATCCTGGCGGCCAAGGACGGCGTCGAGCTGTTCGAGATGGCGGCCGCGGCCCTGGACAGGGCCTTCGGATGAGACACCAGGCGCCCCCG
>JAJFFL010000067.1 GCA_021776705.1 Alphaproteobacteria bacterium | reverse complement strand
CTTCGTCACCCTCAACGCCGGCGTCGAGGCCAACGACGATTTGCGCAAGAGCCTGATCGCCTGGGTGCGCCGCGAAATCGGCCCGATCGCCACGCCGGACCTCATCCAATGGGCGCCGGGCCTGCCGAAAACCCGGTCGGGAAAAATCATGCGCCGAATCCTCCGCAAGATCGCTGAGAACCAGCACGGCGCGCTCGGCGACACGTCGACCCTCGCCGAGCCGGCGGTGGTCGACGACTTGGTGGAGAACCGGCTGAACCGCTAGCCGTCGGCTTGCGGCCCCGGCGCGACCGCGCTCAGATGGCGTTCGCGGACCGGCCGGTCCGCGATTCGCTGCCCCGCCGGAGATCTCATGGACCGCAGACGTTGCAAGATCGTCGCGACGGTCGGGCCCGCGAGCGAGGCGCCGGAGCGCCTGCGCCAGCTGATCGACGGCGGAGCCGACGTTGTTCGGCTCAATTTCAGCCACGGCAAGGGTTCCGACCACGCCGAAATTGTCGTCCGCATCCGCAAGATCGAAGATCTGCTGCAAAAACCGGTGGCGATCATCGGCGATCTCCAAGGGCCTAAAGTGCGTGTCGGCGAGCTCGCCGCCGAGTCGTTGGCGTTGGCCTACGGAGGCGAATTCACCCTCAAGCTCGCCGACTCCTCCGACGCTCCCGACGTCGCGCCGGTGCCGCATCCGGAGTTTTTCAACGCCCTGACGCCCGGCGCCGAGGTCAAATTCGACGACGGCATGATCTCCGCGACGATCGTTTCGGTCGGCAAGGGCGAGGCGCGCGCCAAGGTCACGGCGCCCGGCGCGCTCAAGCCGCGCAAAGGCATCAATCTGCCCGGCGCGGAGTTGCCGATCTCGGCGCTGACCGACAAGGACAAGCAAGATCTCGAAGTCGCCGCCGAGGCTGGCGTCGACTACATCGCTTTGAGTTTCGTGCAACGCCCGGCCGACCTCGACGAGGCGCGCGCTCGAATCGCCGGACGCACGCGGTTGCTGGCGAAAATCGAAAAGCGCTCCGCGGTCGAGCATCTCGACGCCATCGTGGCGCGCTCCGACGCGGTCATGGTTGCGCGCGGCGACCTCGGGGTGGAGATCCCGTTCGAAGAAGTGCCGATCGTGCAGCGCCGGATCGTGCGGGCCTGCCGCGAGGCCGGCAAGCCGGTGATCGTGGCCACGCACATGCTGCAGTCGATGGTGGAATCGTCGACGCCGACCCGCGCCGAGGCGTCCGACGTCGCGACCGCGGTCTACCTCGGCGTCGACGCGGTGATGCTGTCGGCCGAAACCGCGGTCGGTCGCCACCCGATGTCCGCGATCGCGATCATGGATCGGGTGATCCGCGCCGTGGAGCGCGACGAGGATTACTGGCTCCACCTGCCGCCGATCTTGGCCATAGACCGCAAAGGGGAGGCCGCGGCGATCGCGGCGGCGGCGACGGAAGCTTGCCGGTCGCACGACTGCGGCGGGCTCGCCGCCTTCACGCAATCCGGCGCCACCGCCTTTGCGCTCGCCCGCGAACGTCCGCGCGAAAACATCATCGCCGTGACCACCTCGGCGCGCGCGGCGCGTGCGGCGACGCTGTGCTGGGGCGTCAGCGCCGTGGTGATGGCGGAAGTGTCGTCGTTCGAGGATGTGATGGCCCAAACCCGCCAGCTCGCCGCCTCCAGCGGCCTGTTCGACCGCGGCGAGCCGATCGCCCTGGTCGCCGGCCTGCCGATCGGCACCAAAGGCCGCACCAATGTGTTGCACCTTCTCGACCCGCCTCCGGACGACTGACCCGGGACTTCCGGCGCGTCGATCCCGGTTCCTGAACGTCGTTCAATTTCATAGGCTCCCGAGTCACGCAACTCGGGAGCCGCCCATGGCCGACAACAAGCGCGACCGTGACGACGCCGACTATCCGGCGTTCATTTTCGTGGTCGTGGTGGCCGCGTTTCTGGCGCTCGCCTTCCTCAACGTCTTCTAACTCAACGTCTTCTAAATCCTAGGTCGCCAGTCCGATGTCGCGCAGGCGCTCGGCGAGAAATGCGCCCGCCGTGATTTCCGGGTACTTCGCGCCGTCGCCGACGCACGACGGCAGGCACGACAGAGTCACGTCGTCGCGCGGATGCATGAAAAACGGCATCGAGTAGCGGCTGACGTTCGGGCCGGCCGGGTTGACCACGCGGTGCGTCGTCGCCGGGATCACGTCGTTGGTCAAACGCGCGAGCATGTCGCCGGAATCGACGATCAGGTTTTTCGGATCCGTCTCCACCGGCAGCCATGTTCCGTCGCGGTCGAGCAGCTCCAGCCCCGCGCCCTTGGCGGCGACCAGAAGGGTGATGAAGTTGATGTCTTCGTGCGCGGCGGCGCGCACGGCGCCGGGTTCAACGTCGCCGGCGATCGGCGGATAGTGCAGCAGTCGAAGAATCGAGTTGCCGCTGCGAACCATGGCATTGAAGTGGTTCTTCGGCAGCCCGAGTTCGGGCGCCAAGGCCTCAAGCAGGGTCAGTCCGGCGGCGTCGAGCGCGTCGTACAGGGCGCGGAACGTGGCGCGGAATCCGGCCGGCTGTTCCGGCCACACGTTGGCCGGGAAAGTCCCGTCACCCGGCGTCTTGGCGTCCTCGCGGCCGATTTGCCAGAATTCCTTGAGGTCGGGCGTGGCGACGCCTTTGGCGTGCTCCGTGCCGAACGGCGTATAGCCGCGCAGGCCGCCGGCGGACGCGCGTTTCGTCGCCTCGGGGAGGGCGAACAGCTCTTCGGCCAGGCGGTAGGCGTCGTCGAGCACGCGTTGCGGGACGCCGTGATCGGTCAAGACGATGAAGCCGTAAGCCTGAAGACCGCGCATCAGGTCGCGCGAAAACGCCGCCCGGTCCTTCGGCGATCCGTATGTGTGGGCGGCGAGGCTGAGTTCGGGCACGCGGCCGGTCATCGGCGGACTCCTGGTTTGCGCGACATCACACGTCTAGGTCGCGGCCTGAAAGGCCGCCAACTCGACGGCGGTCGCAAACGACGTTTGGGCGCCCGGCCGCGCCGCGGCGAATGCTCCCGCCGCGCACGCGCGCGACAGAGCCTCGGCTTCGGAAAGCCCCTCGAGCAACGACACGACCAAGGCGGCGACGAAAGCGTCGCCGGCGCCGACGGCGTCGACGGCTTGAACGACCGGCGGGGCGGCGCGCGCGATCTCGTCGCCGTTCGCGAACAAGACCGCGCCCCGCGCTCCGAGCGTCAGCGCCAGCCGGCCGCCCGCCTGACTTAGCTCGTCGCCGAAGAAACCGGCCTCGCTTTCGTTCGCGACAATCAGATCTGCGCGGTCCAGGAGAACGCGCGGAAGGGGCGTCGCCGGCGCGACGTTCAAACAGAACAGACCGGCCGTCTGTCGCGCCGCCTCCATGACCGTGTCCACGGGGATTTCGAGTTGGCAGATCACGGCGTCGGCGGGCGTCAGGGTTAGGTGGTCCGGCGTGAAAGCGGCGTTGGCTTCGGAGGCGACGACGATTTGGTTTTCCCCGTCGGGCGCCACGACGATCAGCGCCACGCCGGTCGGGCGGGCGTCGTCGGCGAGCACGCCGCCGAGATCGACTTCGTCATGGCGCAGCAGCGCGAGCGCGTCGTCGGCGGCGGAATCGCGGCCGACACGGGCGTAGAGCTTGACGTCGGCGCCGAGCCGGCGCGCCGCGAGCGCCTGGTTGGCGCCCTTGCCGCCCGGGTAGCGCGACAACCCCGCGCCGGCCACGGTTTCGCCCGGCGTCGGCAGCCGGGCGGCGGACGCGACGATGTCGAGATTGACCGATCCGACGACGGCGATCGTGGGCGGGCTCACAGGCGGGAGATCCTTTCGGCGATAAGTGCGAACAGCGCGTCCGCGTCGACCTCGTCGACCCAGACGGCGTTCGGCGCGTTTCCGGTTGCGCCCCAGTAGTCGACCGACGTGCAGCCGAGCGTCAACGCCGCTTCGGTCTCGACCTGGATGCAGCACGGCTTGGTCGCGAACAGGCGGGGGGCCAGCAGATAGGCGACCGTGCATGGATCGTGAACCGGCGCGCCGACGGCGCCGCGGCGCTTGAATTCGACCGTGTTGGCGAACTCGAGCATGCCGAGCGCCGCCTCGGCGACCGGACCTGAGATTGCGCGCAGCGGCGCCAGGCGTTCCGGCGTCGCTGTCGCCTGATGAGTCGCGTCAAGACCGATGGCGACGATGGGTCGCCCGCACGCGAACACGGCGGCGGCGGCGTGCGGGTCGGCGAACATGTTGAATTCGGCGGTCGGCGTGATGTTGCCGCCTTCGCGTCGAGCGCCCCCCATCAGCACGACCTCGGCGATTTTCGGCAGCACGTCGGGCGCTCTCGCGAATGCGGCGGCCAGATTGGTGAGCGGGCCGGTGGCGACCAGCGTAATCTCGCCGGCGTTCGCGGCGCGCAGAGTCTCAACCAGCCAGTCGACCGCGTGCGCGTCGTCACGAGCCGCCCGAGGCTCGAACGCCGTCATGCCGTCAACGCCGGAGGCCCCGTGGACGTGATCGGCGTACACCGGCGGGCGTCGCAACGGTCGCTCGCAGCCGCCGAACACCGGCACGTCTTCGCGGTTCGCGAGCTCCCGCACCATGCGCGCGTTGCGCTCCGTCAAAGCGACCGGAACGTTGCCCGCGACGGTCGTGATTCCGACGATCTCCAACGCCTCCGGCGATGCGAACGCGAGAAACAGGTTGATCGCGTCGTCGAGGCCCGGGTCGCAGTCGATGATGACGCGGCGCCGGATCACGGCTTGCATCCTCGGCGCGCTTCGGCGACGGCTCGGCGGGCGTTGGTCACACGAGTCCCCTGTCGCGATTCGGCCAAGGATAGGGTCCTTGGACGACGCGCGACAGGGCGAAGAACGAGCGGCGTCGAACTCATTCGCCGCCGCCGCAAACGACCTCCGGCTCCGCAGCCGTGAACGCCGTCAACCGCCAGCGGCCCGGGTGCGCGGTCGTCCGCGCGGACAACGCCGCTTCGGTCTGTTCTTCGAGGCGTGCGGGGTCGGCGACGGCGAACACCAGGGCTTGCCGGTCGGCAGGATCGTCGTCGGGACCGGCCGACGGGCCGAGATTCAAAGTGTAGACCGGCGCCGGTTCGCCGGCGCAAACGCTCTGACGGTCGCGAACCAGGGCGGCGAGGCGATCCGCACGGCATTGAGCGAGGTCGCGGTTGATCGTCTCCGGGCCCTCGCTTGACGCCATCCCCACCGCCACCAGAGCGCCGGCTCCGCACACGTCGAGGCTTTCGACCGCCGCCGCGACCGGCGTGAACGCCGTCAGCCCGTCGCCGACGCGGTCGACGTCGCCGAAACGCCAGTGCAGATCGCGCCCGCCCGGGAAAATTCTCCAGGCGCCCGGCAGATCGGCGGCGCCGACAGGGTCGGTTTCAACATCTTGCGCCAGGACCGGCGCGGCCTCGACGACAGGGGCGGGGACGCGTTCCGCATCGTGCGACGCCGCCGTCCGGGCGGCGGCGTCGCGCCGAGCGGCCTCCCGGCGCGCCGCGCGAGCTTCGCGGGCGCGATGTCGCCGTTCGGCCTCCTCGGCGCGCCAGCCGTCCCAGCTTTCACCGACGCCGGTCCACGCCGCCGCGAGGCGGGCGGGCGGGTCGGCGCGGCGCCATCCCACGACCGCTCCGTAGCCCGCGGCGGTCAGCGCGGCGAGCGTCAGCACCGCCAGCGCCGCGCGTCGCTTGACCTTGGCCGGAGTGCGCGCGATCGCCTGCAGCAACGTCGCCGTCGCGGCGAGCGCCAGCGCGGCGAAGGCGACGACGCTGAGCACCGCAGGGCCGGCGTCGACGGCGGTGTCGGCGGTGGTCCGAGCGGCGGCGGCGATCTCGTCTTTGGGAAGCGCGCGCCACAGCGAAACCGCGACGGCGGCCGCGGCGGCGGCCGCCAGCGCCGCAGCGGCGACGCGTCCGAGACGCCGCCAGATCTCCGGGCGCACGCGCCGCGACAGCCCCACCAGGGCGGCGGCGGCGAGCGCCGACACGGCGGCCGCGAAAACCGTCGCGAGGATCGCCGGCCCGGCGTCCCGCAGCGACGCAAGCAGGCCGGGGGCGGCGTCGCGCGCGGCGACGACCGGGGCGGTGTTCCAGACCGCGCGCGCGAGAAAAGGAATCGGAACCGACGCCAGAAGGATTAAAGCGGCGAGGCCGGCGAGGCGCACGAGCTTCGGCGGCGCGTGCCGGATCGCGAGCGCGACGGCGGCGAGGATGGCGAACGTCGAAAACGCCGCCAGCAATGCGGCGGCGGCGTACACCGTCGAGGCCGCGAGTTCGGCGAGCGACGTCGGGATCGGCCGGCCTTGCTGCATCGAGCGCGCCGCCCAAGCCGTGAACGTCGCCGCGGCGATCGTGCCGGTGAGCGCGAACAGCCGAAACACGTTCGACCACACGAAGCCGGCGAGCCGCCAAACGCCGGCGAGCAGCCGGTGCA
>JAJFFL010000066.1 GCA_021776705.1 Alphaproteobacteria bacterium | reverse complement strand
CCAGAGGGCGCGGCGCCGATCGCCACGAGATCCTTCGCCTGCGGCTCAGGATGACGGGATGAGGAAGCGGCGCGCGCGGGCGGCGGCGGCGGAGACCCTCTTTCCACACACCCGTCATCCTGAGCGCCGCGATGGATCTCGGACTCCAGCAACCGCAGCGGCCCGCCGCCCCCTCAGCATCCGGGAGGTTCGGATCGCCGCGGCTTGCCCCGGCGCGCCGGGCGCGCTCACATGCGGCGATGACCCCGCGCCTGTTTCTCGCCGCCCTCTTCGCCGCCGCGACCTCGGCCTGCGCCGCGCTGCCGGATCTCGGGCGGCTGGGCGAGATCGCGCCGCCCGACCCCGGCGCGCCGATCCAAGTCGCCCCGTAAAGTCTCGCCGGAAGCCAAGTACCGCCCGGGCCAGATGTGGACCCTGAGCGCCGACCCCGACGGGCCGACGCGGCTCGTCGTCGGCCGGGTGGAGCCGTATGGCGACGCGACGGCGGTGCATGTGAGCGTGGTGGAGGTGTTGCCGGCGGCATGTGAACAGGACTTCGTCGTCGAGGCGCCGCACCTGGCGCTCGACCTCGCCGGCTTCGAGGCCCGCGTCGCCGCCGTCGACCGCACCCTGCCGGCCCCCGTCGACGGCTTCCACGGCGGCTACGCCGCCTGGGAGGCGCAGCGGGGCGGGCTGTCTGAAGGGACCGTTGGGGTTGATGCGGGTGCGGGTGAGGGGTGTGGGAAATCTTGAGCGTGCACGTCGACATGCGCGCTCACATCGGCGTTAGCGAAGTTTAGGACTCCCCCATGCCCCTCCCCCCATCGCCCGCCACCCTCCACCCGATCCCCGCTGCGCCCTCCGTCGCCTTCCTCGCGCCGCTCATCCGCAACACCGCCAAGATCCGGGTCGGCGCCTACGCCTATGTGCACGCCTTCGACGAGCGGCTGACGTCGGAGCCGGGGGCGTGGGAGGCGGCGTGCGTGCGCTACGGGTTCGACTTCGTCGACGACCGGCTTGAGATCGGGGAGTTCTGCGCCGTCGCCGACGCGGCGGTGTTTCTGCTCAACGGCGGCAATCATCAGGTCGACGCGGTGTCGACGTACCCGTTCTCGATCTTCACGCCCCAGTCCGCCGGGGCCTGGGCCGCCGCGGCGCCGGAGGCGACCGGGCTGGGGTGGCCGAACAAGGGTCCGATCACGGTCGGGCCGGACGTCTGGATCGGGCATGAGGCGCGGGTGCTGCCGGGGGTGACGATCGGCGCCGGGGCGGTGGTCGCGGCCGGGGCGGTGGTCGCCGCCGACGTGCGCCCCTACGCGATCGTCGCCGGAAACCCGGCGAAAGAGATCCGCCGGCGGTTCTCCGACCCCGAGGTCGAGACCCTGCTGGCGCTCGCCTGGTGGGACCGCGACGTCGCCTGGATCACCGCCCACGTCGGCCTGATCGCTGGCCGCGACGTGGCGGCCCTGGCGGCGGCGGCGAAAAGCTAGCGCTCCGGTTGCCGCGAGCGCCGCGGTCGCCGAGGATGGCCGCCCTCGCCGCGACGGAGACCGGTCATGAACGCGCTCGTCGGAACCTGGGTCAACGAGATGGAGATGGCCGGCACCCGCGTGACCACGACGCAGGTGATCCGCGCCGACGACAGCTATCAAACACGCATGGTCTATGTGCTGCCCGGCGGCGCCACCCAGACGCTCGTGCACGAGGGAACCGTGGCCGTCGGCAAGACGACGTTCCGGCCGACGTTTCAGTCCGGCCGCACCGCGATGAGCGGCGCGCCGCTGGCGGCGGCGAACTTCGCCGAGCGCCCTTTCACCGACGCCGAGGCGGCCGGAACCCGCGCCATGCTCGACCAGGACATCGGCTACGCGGTCGACGGCGAGGTGCTGACGACGACCGTCCAGGGCCCCGCCGGGCCGATGACGGTGGTCTACAAGAAGACCGCCTGAGGCCCGGCCGTCGCCGACGGCAGGCTTGCAATTTCAGCCACTTCGCATCATCTTCCCGCCCGCAGTTCGGGCGGCCCATAGGCCCGGGAACGACTTTGACGACCGCGCCGCTTCGGCGTCGCGCTTCGACGACGACCTTCCCGACATGAGACGACCTGAGCGGCCCCCATGACGACCTGGTGGTCAGGCGTCGCAACATTTCGCGTCTACGGGGGCGGCGCGGCATTGGGAAGGAGTTCCCACATGGCCACTGGCACGGTCAAATTCTTCAACACCACCAAAGGTTTCGGCTTCATCACTCCGGACGAAGGCGGCTCTGACGTGTTCGTGCACATCACCGCGGTGGAACAGTCCGGCATGGCCGGTCTCGCCGACGGGCAGCGGGTGTCGTTCGACACCGAGCCCGACCCGCGCGGCAAAGGCCCCAAGGCGGTCAATCTGTCGGCCGCCGACTAGGCGCCCCCAGGTTCAAACCAGCGCCCGTCCCGAGACACCGGGGCGGGCGTTTCCGCGAGTCGGCGCGGCGACGGAATCGGCCGGCCGACGCGTTCTTCAATCGCCGAAAGGCGACGGGCGGACACCGCCCAGCCTCCGCAAAGGACCGCCCATGCCGCCGCGACCCTATCTGCTGCTCGCCGCCTGCGCGGTGTTCGCCGCTTGCGGCGACGCCCCGACTTCGGGCGTCGCCGAACCGCTTCCCGACGTCGCCGCCTTGTTCGACGCGGACGCTCTCGCCGCAGCGCCGCGCACCGTCGCCTGCACCTTGTCGGACGGGGCCGAGACGCGCTGCCTGTCGATCACGCTGACGTCGGCGCCGACGTCTTTCACCGTCGGCCCCTGGTGTCCGCGGCACGTCAGCGACGGTCCGGAGCTGGCGGGAATTTGGCTGCGCGACGGCCGCGTCTACGACGTCGACGGCGCCTTCATCCAGGCCCTGCCCGAATTCTACGACGACGCGACGTGGCGTCTGTTCGACCCGGAGACGGGGAAGATCAACGTCACCGACACCCAGGTCGCCTGCGAAGCCGCGGCGCGGCCCGACGTCGACCCGGCCTACCGGAATCACTGCGTCGAGTGTCAGATCGACCATATCGATCCGGCCGCGACCCAGACCTACGTTATTCCGCTGGAGCCGGTTCCCGCGGACGCGCCCGCGCCGCGTGTCGGCCACGCCGGCGTCGGCGTCGCGTTCAGCGGCGTTCGCCTCGACGCCCCGGCGCCCCTCGACGCCATCCTGGGCGCGCATACGCTCGCCCCGTTCGACGACTGCGGCGGCCACGTGAACCCGGCGGCGGGCTATCACATCCACGCGGTGACCGACTGTCTGGCGGAGGTGGAGGTCGAGGCCGGGCACGCGCCGCAGCTCGGCCTTGCGCTCGACGGCTATGCGATCCACGCCCGGCTCGATCCCGAAGGACGCGACGCCGAGGGTCTCGACGCCTGCCGCGGTCACACGACCGAGACGCTCGCCTACCACTACCACGTCGCCGCGCCGGGCGAGAACGCGATCCTCGGCTGCCACACGGGCCAGACCGGCTGCACGCTCGATACGCCGGACGCCGTGTGCGACGCGAGCGCCGTGCGCCACCGCGGCCCGCCGCCGCCGCGCTGAGGCGCAACCTGAACGCTAGACCTCGGCCCCGTCCGGCGCCGGCACGGTTTTCGACAAGCCCTTCGGGGCCACGGCGCGCCAGCTTTCGTCGAGCCAGTCGACCAGCCGCGCCACCGGGGGCTTGTCCTTCGCCGCAAAGCGGCACGTCACCCAGCCGGAATTTCCCAGACCATAGCCGGTCGGCTCCGCGAAGGAATGCGCGAGCGCGTCGGCGGACCGGAACGGCAGCTTCATCGTCGCCGAAAAGCCGCCGTCCTCGGCCCCGGCGAGAAAACAAAACGCCTTCTTGCCGCGCACCTTGAAGGCGGAGTGGCCCCACGGGAAATCCTCGACGGTCTCCGGGTAGGCGAGCGCCGCGGCGCGCAGCTTCAGGGCGGCGGCGTGCTTGAGCGGCGGGGTGTCGGTCATCGCGGTCCTCGTCCTCGTTCCGGCGACGCTTTCGCACGCCGCCGCGGCATGGTCTAACCGTCGGCTTCCCCACTTCGGCGACCAGGAACGGCGGCGCGCCCATGAACGACACCTCGAACGACGCGCCCGCGGCATCGGCCGCCAAGTCCGGCGAACACTGGACCCGGATCGACCAGAAGCGAGTCCCGGTCCGCCGCTGGTACAATTTTCCTCAAATCCTCGCGCACATGAACCAGAAGGTCTGCGGCGAACCGCTGGAGCGCAAGGGCGCCGGCCTCAACCGGCGGCTGGAGCAGATTCTGAACGGCGAAACGCTGGCGCGCGGCCTGTCGATCGGCAGCGGCTCCGGGGCCAAGGAGATGCGGTTGATTGGTCTCGGCTTGGTCGAACGCTTCGACCTCTACGAGGCGGCGGAGGGCCGGGTCGAACAAGGGCGCGAGACGGCGCGCAAGAACGGTCTGTCGGACCGGGTGACGTTTCACCTCGTCACCGAAGACGGATTTCCCGACGTCGCCGGATACGACCTCGTCTACTGGAACGCGGCGCTGCACCACATGCTCGACGTCAAGGCCGCCGTCGCCTTCTCCGCCGACGTCTTGCGGCCCGGCGGCGTGTTCGCGATCGACGAGTACGTCGGCCCCGACCGGTTCCAGTGGACGCCGCTGAGCCTCGACGCGGCCAACCGCCTGCGCGCGACGCTGCCGCGGCGGATGTTCGAGAATCCGGACGCGCCGAAGAAGCCGTTTCCGCGGGCGTTGAAGCGGCCGACGGTGGAGAGCGTGGTGCGCACGGACCCGACCGAGTCGGTGCAAAGCAGCCGCATCGTGGCGTCGGTGCGCGAGGTGTTTCCCGACGCCGAGATCGCGATCACCGGCGGCGCGATGTTCCACCTGGTGCTGCGCCAGATCGCCGGCAACATGACCGAACGCGACGACGCCAAGCTGATCCCGCTGATCTTGCTGATCGACGACTTGCTGGCGGCCCAGGACGACTACCACTTCGCCACCGCCGTCGCGCGCAAGCCCTAGGCGCGGCCCCTCCTCAGCCCCCCATCGGCCCCTCGGCGAACCGCCGGTTTGTCTTACCCGCGGCCGCCGGCCTAGGATCGGGCGAACCCTGGGGAGGACGTCATGAAATTTTTCGCCGCCGCCGCCGCGGCCCTGCTGGCCGCCGCCTGCGCGTCGGGCGCGCTGGACGACACGCGTCTGGCGCCGGCCGGCCTTTACGCCCTCGCCGCGCCCGACGACCTCGCCGCCCTCGCCGGCGCCCGCCGCCACGTGCTGGTGGTGCGCCACGCCAAGAAGACGCCGGGCTGCAACGCCGCCGACTGCCCGCTGACCGCCGAGGGCCGGGCCGAGGCCCAGCGCCTCGCGACGCTGCTCGACGGCGTCGACGTGGCCGCGCGGGCGAGCGCCGCGTGCCGCACCTCGGCGACGGCGCAGACCGGTGCGGGCGCCGCGCCGGTGGTGCATCAGATGGCGGACGGGCGCGCCGACGGCTGCGCCGCGCTCGGGCTCGAACCGGGATCGCGGACGCGGGTGCAGGCGATCGCGGCGGTCACGTCGAGCCCGGCGCGCTGGACCTTGGTCGCCGAGCACTCCGACACCTTGTGCCTGTGGGTCGCCGCCTTCGCCGGCGACGCCGGCGGCAAGTGCGCCGGCGGCGCGCTCGCCACCGAGGACTACGGCGACATCTTCTGGTTGCATCAGGATTCGGCCGGGGCCTGGTCGCTGACCACGCTGGAGGACGCGTTCGGCGAAAACGGGCCCGGTTGAGCCCAGGTTCCGCCGCGTTTCGGCGTCACGGTGGATCGCGGTTCAATGTTCGAGGACGACGCCGATGGCCCGTTTCGTTGCGTGTCTCGCCGCCGCCGCGGCGCTGTGGGCCTTGTCCGGACCGCCGGCCGCCGCCGCCGCGCAGCCGGTGTCGCAGCAGTCGTGCCGCGGCGACTATCTCGGGGTTCCGCTGACCGGCGTTTTGACGATCGAGCGCTGGACCCACTACGACACCCACCGGATCTACGGCGTGTTTCAGGATCCGACGGGAAACGTCTACGAAATCGAGGTGATGACCAATCAGCCGGGCGGCGTCGGCTCGGCGTGGATGAACGGGATGCGCCACCGCGAGACCTACATCGAACTGGCGCTCCACGACGGCGGCTTCGTGATTCGCACCGAGGACGGCGTCACCTCTCAGTTTTCGTGCGCTTAGGGCGCGGTTGATCGCGGCCCGGCCGCGTGGTGCTCTAGGGCGGGCGCAGGAATAAAGGGTGAAACGGCATGATTATTATGGGCGTGGCGGCGTTGTTCGGTCTGATCGGCGTCTTGCTGTTCGGCGCCGGCCTCGGCCGGGTGTTCAAGCTGCGCTTCGCGTCCGGGTTCGCGCGCACGCTCGGCGGCGGCTTCCTGATGCTGCTTGCGGCGGTCTCCGGCCTCATCGGCGTCAACCTCGGCACCTATTCGCGCCTCACCTACGAACAGGTCGTGGCGACGCTGTCGTTCACCCAGGAAGGCCCGCAGACCTACCTCGCGACGCTGGAGCTTCCCGACGGCGAGATCACCCAGTACCCGGTCGCCGGCGACGAATGGCGGCTCGAAGCGCGGGTCCTCGACTTCCATCCGCGGCTCAACGTCGCCGGCGTCGACGACCGCTTCAAGCTCGACCGCTTGTCCGGGCGCTACCGCGACGTCGCCGACGAGACCGGCGACAAGCCGCGGTCGGCGCACCAGCTCGGCGCCGCCGGCCTCGACCTCTGGAAAGAGGTCAACGACCGCTTCCCCGACCAAAGTTTCGTGCAAGCCGACCAGTACGGCTCCGGCGTCTATCTGCCGATGGCTGACGGCGCGGCGTTCGAAATCAAGCTCGCCCAGTCCGGCGGCTTGAAAGCCCGCGGCCTCAACGACGCCGGCGCGGCGATCGCGCGCGACTGGCGCTAGCTCGAGGGTTCGGCGACCGGCTCCCACAACTCGACCTTGCGGCCGTCGGGATCGACGAACCAGCCGAAGCGGCCGAAGTCGTGGCTTTCGACGTCGCCGACCACTTGGCCGCCCGCCGCGGCGACCTGGGACAGCGCGCCGTCGAGGTCGTCGACCATCAGGTTGATCATGAACTCCGAGGTCGAGGGGTCGAAGTACGTGGTGTCGCGCGCGAACGGGCCCCAAACGGTGTAGGCGCCGGCCGGCCAGCGCTTGGCGACGTCGGCGTGCTTGAAACTCGCGCCGCCGTATTCCTGCAGCGCGATTCCGAGCGTGTCGCGGTACCAGGCGCCGGTCTTGTCATTGTCGTCGCAGCGAAAAAACACGCCGCCGAGTCCCACGACCTTGGCCATGACGTTCTCCAATCTGTGATCGGATCGACGCAGGTCGCGCAATCCTCGCGGGGCCATGAAACCACCATTTGGCGCGGCGTCGAGTCGCCTGTAGGCTCGACGCTTCGACTCTCGGGAGGGGTTAGCGCGTCATGCTTGAGCAAGAGCTTCACATTCTCGGTCAAACCATCGACGTCTTCACGGTCGGCACCTGGGCGGTCGCCGGCCTGTTGATCGGTTTGCTGTTCGTGGTCGGTCAACGCCCGGTCGGTCTGATCGGCGACATCATCCTCGGCATCCTCGGCGGCTTTCTGTTCGGCTTTCTCGGCGTGATCCTGCAATTCGACTTCGCCGACTACATGCCCGCCAGCACCGGCGAATACGCGCCGCGCATCGCGTCGTTCCTCGCCGCCCTGCTCGGCGGTCTGACGCTCCTGGTGCTGATCCGGTTGATCAAGCGCAACTAGCGCCATGGTCATTGCGGGCGCGCCTCTCGCGACGCTGGCGACGTGGATCGTCGCCGGCGTTCTCGCGGGCGTCATCTTCGGCCAGCGCAAGCCGTCCGGCTTCATCGGCGACGTCCTCTTCGGCGCCGTCGGCGGCTTGGCGACGGCGTGGGGGGCGCGCGAAATCGGGCTCGGCCTGGCGCTCGCCATCCCCGGCATGTCGGCGGGAATCGAACGCGGCGTGGCGACGTTTCTGACCGCGTTTCTCGGCGCCCTGATCTTGTTCGCGACTCTGCGTCTGCTGCGCCGCTAGCGCGGCAGACGCACGCCGAGGGCCGCGAGGTCGGCGGCGCGCGCTTCGGCGGCCGCGAACGCCGATCGGATCAAGGCCCAGCCGATGTCGCGCACCACCAGGTCTTCGGTGAAGATCGGGTCGCGCGCGGCGACGTCGAGGAAAAAAATCGAGCCGGTCTCGGGACCCGACGCGCTCGGCCGGATTCGCCGCGCCGCGCCGGTCGTCTCGCGCGCGCCGCACGATTCGAACGCGCCGAGGGCGATTCGCACCTCGGACGCCGGAGCGCCTTGGCGCGCGACCCAGTCCAGGAATCTGTCGCGGGCGCCGGCGGCGACCTCGTCGATCAGCAGCCGCGCGTCCATGCGCCGCGGCGGCGGCGCCAATTCCGCCAGCCGGCCGCCGAACGCGACGTGCTTCAACAGCACCACGGCGTCATCCGCGTCGACGGCCGCGTGAGCCGCCGCGGCCCCTTCGATGAGCGTCCGCGCCGCCGGTCCAAACTCCACCTGTCCACCCCCGCAACGCGCCGACGCCTCGGACATCCTCATAGTCCCGCAGCGAAACCGGGGCGAGCGGCGGCCGCCAGAAAACGGTGAATTCCCTTACGAAACCTGCGTGCAGCAACGTGTTGGCGTCGTTAACCAAACCGCTTACGCTGTCGCCCGGCGCGCAAGGCGCTCGGGAGGGACACATGGAATTACTTGGCGTGAGCGCGGACTATACGACGCTCGCTATTTGGGCGGGGGCCGGCGTTGTCGCAGGCGCTCTCCTGCTGGGACACAGACCGCTGGGCTTTCTCGGCGATCTGATTGTCGGAATTCTCGGCGGCGCGCTTGGAGGCTGGGGAGCCAACTACGCCGCGGCGAACTACAATTTCGACGCCAACGCGATGATTCAGGGCTGGGTGCCGGAAGCCGCGTCGCAGTACGCGGGCTACATCTCGACGTTCGCCACGGCGTTCGTCGGGGCGCTGGTGCTGCTGATCATTCTGCGGATCCTGAAACGCGGCTGAGCCGAGCCGGCCGCTTGAATCTGGCGCGCCCGCGCCGCCCGTCGCGGCGGCGCGGGCGATCGCCGTCGTGATCTCGCCGCGATTGCGGGCGACACCCGAGGTCCGCCCGCGCGAGGATCCCGCCATGCTCCGATTGATCGCCGCCGCCGCGACCGCGTTGTTCTGGAGCGCCGTCGCGTCCGCCCAGGACCCGGTCGCCGTGTGCGCCGGCGAAGCGGCGGACGCGATCGCCGCCAAGGCCTGTCTCGCGCGCCAACTGTCGGCCGCCGAAGACGACCTCGTCGAAGCCGAACGCCAGCTCAACGCCGCGACGTCCAACTTCGCCACCGTCGAACGTCAGCGCAACGCCGCGACGCGGCTGGGCACCTCGCAGGCGGCGTGGCGCGCGCACCGTGATCTCGATTGCCAGCTCACCGCCGCGCTTGCGCCGGCGGAGCTCGATTCCGGCGTGGTGCAGGTCGCGTGCGCGATCCAGGCGACGCAGGTGCGCGCCGAACGCTTCCTGCGCTACGCCGAATCAATCACGCCGTTGGAGATTCCCGACGAACGGCTTGAAAGCTTCGACGTCGCCGACCGCGACGACGGCGAGCGGCGGATCTATTTCCGCGACTGGCTCGCGGCCTGCCGGCCGGACGGCGGCTGCGCCGCGGCCACCTACGTGTTTGCGACTCCGGGCTCGAACCAGGCCGCCTATCTGCTGCGCCTGTTCCGCGACGCGCCGGACGACGCGTGGTCGGTCGTGTTCGCCGGCCTTGCGGTCGAGCCCGACCCCAACGCCGACCTGCAGATCTGGGTCGACGACGCCGCGCCGACGACGCTGGCGCCGCGCAACGGCCACCGCCCGGCGGGGGCCGCGAACGTGCTTCGGATCGTCGATCCGACGGAGGCGCGGTCGCTGATCGACGCGATGACGGCGGGCCTCGAGGCCCGGGTCCGCTTCGCCGACGCCAACGGCGACCTGCACGAAGAGCGCTTCAGCTTGCGCGGTCTGTCGGCGGCGCTGGACTGGGTCGACACCACTCAGCCGACGATGGCGGACACCGCCGACGCCGCCGCCGGCGAGTGACGCCTCACCAGTCCGGGTTCGCCGGCGCGCCGCGCAGCGCTTCGTCGATCCGACGCCGCGTCGCCGCCGTCGCGCCGTCCGGCAACGCGTCGGCTTCGAACCAGCCCGCTTCGGCGATCTCCAGATCCGGCGGCCGCGGGCCCGCGGCGACGTTGTCGGCCCGGAACAGCAACACGTGGTCGCCGGGAAACGACTCGAAGTTGGCGTAGACGCCGAGCAGCGTCAGCTCTCCCGCCGCGGCCCCGGTCTCCTCCGCCAGCTCCTTGCGCGCCGCGTCGGCGGCGCGTTCGCCGCGTTCGACGCCGCCGCCGGGCAGGAACCAGCCCGGCATGTAGGTGTGGCGCACCAACGCGATCCGGCCGTCGGCGTCGGTCGCGAGCACGCGCACGCCGAGAGTCATGGCCCGCGACCGCCGCCACCAAATCCGCATCAGCGGCTGGATCAGCGGGAACAGGCGTTCGCGCCGCGTCATCGGGTCCAAGCCCGACGAAACCGTTTGGCCCGTCGGCGGCGCGCGACGTATAGAGACGCGCGAATCTGGTAACCAAACGGGGGGCGCGCCGTGACCGCCATCTACGTCATTCTCGCCTTTTTCGTCGTCTTCGCGATCTTGAACATCGTCGACTTCAAGCGCCTGGACTAGTCTCCGCCGGCGGCGCCGCGAGGGCGTCGGCGAGGGCGCGCACCGACAATTCCGGCGCGCCGATCGCGTCGAGCGCGGTTTCGGCCAGCTGCAGCGCCGGCTGCAGGCTCTCGTGCGCGACCGCGGTGGCGCCGAGCGCCGTCAGCCGCGCCGCCGACGCGTCGTCGCGGGCGCGCGCGATCACCGGCAAATCCGGCCGCCGTTGGCGCACCGCCGCCACCGCCCGCGCCGCGGCGTCGGCGTCGTCGAGCGCCACCACCACCGCGGCGGCGCGGTCGAGGCCGGCCTTGTGCAGCAGCTCCAGGCGGGTCGCGTCGCCGAACACCACCGGTTCGCCGCGCCGCCGCGCCGCGGCGACGCCGGCGGCGTTGCGGTCGACGGCGATCCAGGGCGCGTTCTGGGACGTCAGAGCGCGCCCGACGATGCGCCCGACGCGGCCGTAGCCGGCGACGACGACGTGCGCGCTCAGCGGGTCCGGCGCGGTCCCGGCGGGGCTTTCGGCGTCGCGGGATTCGAACCACCGCCCGAGCGCCCGCCCGAGGGCGTCGAACCCCGGCGACGCGATCATCGACAGCGCCACCACGATGGCCATAAATTGCGCCACCGATTCGTCGAGCACGCCGAACACCAGCGCCCCGCCGACGACCACGAACGCGAATTCGCCGGCCTGGGCGAGCAGGCCGCTGACTCGCGCCGCCTCGCCGTTCGAACGCCCGAAGGCGCGCGCCGCGGCGAAAATGATCGCCGCCTTCAGCGCCGCCAGACCGAACAGGGCGACGGTGATGAACAGCGGGTCGCGGGCCAAGGTGCGCGGGTCGAGGGACATGCCGACGCCCATGAAGAAGAGGCCGAGCAGCAGGCCTTTGAACGGCTCCACGTCGGTCTCGATCTGGGCCCGGAACTCGGTCTCGGCGAGCAGCACGCCGGCCAGGAAGGCGCCGAGCGCCGTCGACAGGCCGGCCTGGTTGGTCGCCCAGGCGGTCGCCAAGGCGGTCAAGATCACGGCGGCGACGAACAGCTCCGGGCTGCGCTCGCCGACGATGACCTTGAACAGGCGCCGGAAGACCAGCCGCCCGAGCAGCACGATCACGACCACCGCGGCGACCGCCTTGGCCAACGCCGCGCCGACGCTGAGCGCCAGTTCGCCGGGCCCGGCCGCGCCCTGGCCGAGGACGTGAACCAGAATCAGCGCCGGGGCGACGGCGATGTCCTGCATCAACAAGATCGCGAACGCGGTGCGCCCGGTCGAAGACGCGGTTTCGCCGCGCTCGGCGAGCAGCTGCATCGCCACCGCGGTGGAGGAGAAGGCGAAGCAGACGCCGAGCACGAGCGCCGCGGCGGGGGCGTTGCCCCAGGCCAGCGCGATGACGCCGACGGCGGCGATGGTGGCGGCCAGCTGCACGCCGCCGAGGCCGAAAATCAGCCGCCGGAGCGCCTTCAGCCG
>JAJFFL010000065.1 GCA_021776705.1 Alphaproteobacteria bacterium | reverse complement strand
TCGAATCTCCTGGTCCGCCGCGACCTGATGCTGCGCGCCCCGTTCGACGAAGCGTTCTCCGGCTGGGGTTGGGAAGACATCGAATGGGCGGCGCGCGCAGCCGAAACCGCCGCCATTCGGCACGTCGACAACCCGGTGCGTCACCATGGGCGCCTCGACCTCGACCGCCTGCTCGAGCGCTTCAAGCGCTCGGCGGACAACTTCAAGCGCTTTTCGACTCTGCACCCGGCCCTCGCCCGGTCGATGCCGATCTACCGCGCCGCCCGGGCTCTCGGCGCCACGCCCGGACGGCGGGCCTTGCACCCGGCGCTGCGGGCGGCCGTGCGCGGCTCGGCGCCGGCGCCGGTCAAGGTCGCCGCCCTGAAGCTGCTGCGGGCGAGCTGGTACGGGGAGGCGTTGCGATGAACGCGCCCTACGCGCCGCCCCGCGGCCCCGCCGCCCGCGTCGACCGCTGGCGCGCCCGGCTGTTCGAACGCGCCGAAGCGCGGGTGCGCCGCGACGTCGCCGTGGTTTCGGTGACTTTCGACGACTTTCCGCGCTCCGCCGGCTACGCCGGGGCCGAGATTCTCGAGGCCGCCGGGGCGCGGGGCACTTACTACGTTTCCGCCGGGCTCGCCGGCAGCCGCAACCATCTCGGCGCGCTGTTCGATCCGCAAGATCTCATTCGCCTTCACGACGCCGGCCACGAAATCGCCTGCCACACCGCCGGACACCACGATCTCGCGGCCGCCGCCGACGACGACGTCCTGCGCTCGGTGGCCGAGAACGCGGCCACCCTCGCCGCCTACGGGGTCAAGACCGCGGCGAGCAATTTCGCCTACCCGTACGGCGAGGCGTCGCCGGCGGCCAAACGCGTCTTGAGCCAGCGCTTCGACACGCTGCGCGGCGTCCGCCCGGGCGTGAACCGCGGCCAGGTCGATCGGGCGCTCCTGCGCGCCGTCGAAATCAACAGCGAGAGCGTCGAGTCCGTGATCGCCCACGTCGCCGACGCGGCGGCGCGCGGCGGCTGGCTGATCCTGTACACCCACGACGTGCGCGAAAGCCCGAGCCGCTGGGGCTGCCGGCCCGGGGAGCTGACCCAGGTGGTGCGGTCGGTGGTCGACCGCGGCCTGGAGATCGCCACGGTCGCCGACGCCGCGCGGCGGGCGTTGACCCGATGACCGCCCCGCTCGTCTCCGTCGTCATTCCGACGTTTCACCGCCCCGTCGGCCTGCTGCGCGCGGCGCGGTCGGTGTTCGGCCAAACCGCCCTGCCCGGCGGCATTGAGCTGGTCGTGGTCGACAACGCGCCGGACGACGGCGGCGCCGCCGAGGTGCTGGCGCGCCTGCGCGCCGAGGCCCCGTTTCCGGTTCGCATCGTCGACGAGCGCGCGCCGGGGCTGTCGCACGCCCGCAACGCCGGAGTCGCGGCCGCCCGCGGCCCTCTGATCGCCTTTCTCGACGACGACCAGGAGGCGTTTCCGAGCTGGCTCGCCGAGCTCTTGGACGTGCGCGGCCGGTTCGGCGCCCAGGTCGTGTTCGGCCCCGTGACGGCCGCCCTGCCCGACGGCGGTTCGGCCGCACGGCGGGCCTATTTTTCGCGGTTCTACGCGCGCACCGGACCGGCGCGCAACGGCGTCATCGACACTTACTACGGTTGCGGCAACTGTCTCGTCGACCGCCACGCCCTGGCCTTGTCCGCGGCCCCGTTCGACCTCGCCGCCAACCGTTCCGGCGGCGAAGACGACCGGCTGTTCGAGGCGCTCAAGCGCCGCGGCGCGCGGTTCGGCTGGGCCGCCGAGGCGAAGGTCACCGAACATGTTCCCGGGTCGCGGATGCGCCTCGGCTATACGCTGCGGCGGGCGTTCGCCTTCGGCCAGGGGCCGAGCCAGATCTGCCTGCGCGCGCGGCCGCCGCGGCCGCTGAAGCTGGTGATGTGGATGGCGGTCGGCGCGATGCAGGCGATCGTGTGTTCGAGCCTCGCCTTCCTCGGCTGGCTCGGCGGCGACCCGCGGGCGCTCGACGCGCTCGACAAGGCGGCGCAAGGCTTGGGCAAGCTGTTCTGGTTCCGGCTGGTGCAGCCGAAGCTCTACGGCCGCGCGCCGCGGTCGGCGCGCAGGGCGGCGGCCAAGCCGGCGGCCAAGGCCACGAAAGCCGTCCACGACAGCGTGTGACGCTCCAAAAGCGTGCTTTCGGCGACATTGAACACCAGCAGCAAGGTCAGCCAGACCGCGAACGGCGCGACCGTCAGCCCGCGCCGCGCCGCGGCGAGTCCGACTCCGGCCGCCCACAGCACGCACGCCGCGGCCGCGGCGACCCCGATCACCCCCAAACCGAGGGCGGTTTCCAACCAGCCGTTGTGGGCCCCGGTGACCTGCCAGCGCGCCGCTTCGCGGATCAGCGCCGCCGGGCCTTCGGCGTCGATCCAGAAAACCCCGTAGCCGTAACCGCTCCACGGCCGCGCGGCGACGGCCTCCAGAACCCCGGCCCACAATTCGGTGCGGCCGGTGAGGGTCGCGTCGCGGCCGGCCGCGGCGAGACCGATCTCCGGCGCGGCGAAGGCGATGAAGGCCGCGGTCACGGCCGCGGCGGCCCCCAGTCCGAGGACCGTGGTCAGCGACGACGGCCCCAGCCGCCGCGCCGCGAACACGGCGATGACGCCGGCGCCGGCGAGAAACGCCGCGGCGGCGGTCTTCGACTGAGACAAAACCAGCACCGCCACGGCGAGCGCCGTCAGGGCGACCCAAACGGTTCGCCGGCGGGCGTCGAACAGGGCGAGCGCGAGAAACAGCGCGCCGCCGCGGGCGGCGGCGCCGCCGAGGGCGTTTTTCTCAAACCACAAGCCGGACCAGGCCCCCGGGTGCACCTCCTGCATGACGCCGAATCCGGGCGCGGCCAGCGCCGCGGCGGCGCTCGCCGCGAGCAGCACGGCGAACACGGCGCCAAGCAGCCGGACGAGGTCGGCGGGGCTGAACCGGGCGGCCAGATGCAGGCCGAAAACCGTGGTCATGGCGAAAGCGACGGCGCGGCGGAGACTGACGCCCGGGTCGATCGACCACAGCGCCGAGGCGGCGGCGACGGCGACCGGCAGCAGCAGCGGCCAGGCCGCGCGCAGCGTGCGTCCGGCCGCCGCCGGCCGGGCCGCTAGGCCGATGAGAGCGAACGCGTAGAGCGGCGGCCAGATCAGCCGCAGCCCGGCGTCGCCGGTGGGATCGGCGGGGTCGCCGAGCCACTTGCCGAGGAGGGCCTGGGAAATCAGCAGCAGGCCGAGAAACGCCGCCGCGGTCTCAGCGACGCGCGCGGCGTCGGCGAGCGAAACGCCGGTGCGGCGGGCGGCGACCGCGGTCACGCCGCGTCCTGCGACTCCGCGGCCGGCTTGCCGGGGCGGACCTTCTCCAACGCCGCGGCGATCGGGTCCGCGCGTCCGCTGTCGATCCAAAGCCCGCGGGCGATCGCCGCCGTCAGGCCGAAGACGGCCCCGAGCAGCAACGCCAAGATTGACAGCGCGCCACGCAGCGAGGCGCGTTCCGCCGGCGGCGCGGCGCGTTCGACGACGCGGACGTTGCCGCGGCTGCGCTCGACCGAGACGGCGCGGGCGCGGGCTTCTTCTTCGCGCGCCGCGAGGCGTTCGACGCTGGTCTCCAGGGCGGCGCGCTCGCGCACCAGCCGGGCGTGGTCGGGGGCGATGTTCTGCAAGGTCATTTGGCCGGCCTTCACCTGCGCGAGCTGGCCGGTCAGGGCGGCGGCCTTGGCGGTCAGAGCCGAGACTTCGCCGGCCACTTCGTTGCGCTCGGTCTCCAAGGCCTGGCGCACCGGATTGGCCCCGCGGCGGGTCAGGCCGCCGTCGACGCCGCCGATTTGCATCGACGCCCGCAGACGCGAAATCCTCTCGTCGATGGCGCTCACCGGCTTCGATTCCGGCGTGTAGCGCGACAGCAGCTCTTCGCGTTCGACCAGCAGTTGCTGCAGCCGCTCGGAGGCGGAATCGTCAACGTAGAGATTGACCTCGCGCGGGGTGCTGTTGAGGCGCTCGGTCAGCGCTCCAAGACGCGCTTCCGCTTCCGACAGGGCGGCCAGGGTGCGCAGACGCTCGTCCTCGATGTCGGCCGAACGGCGCTGCGCGGCGAGCCGCGCGCCGTCGTAGTCGCCGACGCCGGCGTCGGCCAGAAAGGCTTCGATTTCGGTGTTGAGCGTCGCGAGGCGGTCTTCGGCTTCAGCCCGCTGCGCCGCGTAGCCGTCGACGTCGAAGTCGAACAAGACTTCGCGGCGGTAGTCGAGATAAGCGTCGACGACGCCGTTAAGGACTCGCGCCGCTTGCTCGGCGTCGCCGGACTTGAAGCCGACGGTGATCGTCGGCGAAGACGGTTCGCTGGCGATGCTCAGCCGCTCTTCAATTTCTTTCGCGGCCGCGGCGGCGGCGGCCGCTTCGGTGCGCGCCCGGCGCGCGATGTTCGGAAACGCGGTCTCGACTCCGAGCGCCGCGACGGCGCGGCGACGGGTCTCGAGCGAGCCGATAAGGGCGGTTTCCGAACGCACGATTTCGCGCGGCGACAGGGTGGCGCCGGCGCCGGCGTCGCCGACGACCGGATCCAGCACATAGGCGTCGTCGAGCAGCACGAGCATGCTCGAGGTCGCTTCAAACGGGCGCGGCGCGGCGAAGGCGACGGCGAGGCCGAGGGCGGCGATCAGACCGGCGGCGGCGACGCCGACGTGACGTTCGCGCCACGCCAGCTTCGGCAGCTCCGCCAAATCGCGCTCGCTCCAGGCTTTCACCAGGTTTTCCGGCGCTTTCGGCGTCGGCTTGGCTTTGCGCGGGCGGCGGGGTTTCGTCGTCATGGCTGTTAACGCCTTGTCTCGTAACCGAACGTTCCACCGCCTGTTGCACGCCCCGGGCCGTAAGGTTGCGGCGTCGTAAATCGCCGCGGCCCCGATCCTGCACTCCGCCCCTCACACGGATGAAACAGGCACACGAACCATGTTGCGCGCGCTCTTCACGACCTGCTTTTTGACTGTCGCCGCGGCCGGCTGCGCGACCCCGCAGCCCACGGCGTCGTTTCCGATCGGCCGTTTTCAGGCCTGGAGCGACCAGGACGCCCCGTTCCGGCTTTACCCCGGCGACACCGTCACGATTGACGTGCCGTCGGCGCCCGAGTTGTCGTCGGCGCTGGAAGTCGGCCCCGACGGCCGGATTTCGGTTCCGCTCGGCGGCCGGGTGATGATCGCCGACATGACCGTGGATGAAGCCGAAGCGGCGCTAGAGAGCGCCCTCGCCAGCCAGCTGCGCGAGCCCGACATCGAGGTTCGGCCGACCGGCTACGGCTCCCGCCAAGTGTTCATCGGCGGCGAAGTCGAACAACCTGGGATTTACGACCTGCCGGGCGACATCGGAGCCTTGGAAGCGGTGTTGATGGCGGGGGGATTCAAGGACACGGCCCGGCGTCGCGCCGTCGTCGTGGTGCGGCGCACGCTCGACGGCGGCGCCATGATGCGCGTCGCCGACATTCAATCCGGCCTCAACGACCCGGTGCTGACCGACCGCATGCCGCTGAAGCGCTTCGACGTCGTGTTCGTGCCGCGCTCGACGATCGCCGAGGTCGACCTGTTCATGAAGCAGTACGTCCGCGACGCCCTGCCGGTAAACTTCGGTCTCTACTACGATCTGCGCGACAATTGAGGCGTCGCCGCCTCAGTCGCCCAGGCCGCGGACCGGCGCCCGTTCAGGCGCCGGCGTAGAGCCATTCACGCGCCGCCTGTTGGGCCGCGGCGACGTCCGACGTCGACATTTGGTCGGCCAGCTCCCGGCGGTACGTCTTGGCGTCGTCGCTGCCTTTCAACGCCGCCAGATTGAACCACTTGTGGGCTTCGACAAGATTCATCGCCGCGTCGCGGCCGGTCGAAAACAACAAGCCCAGCTTGTACAAAATGTCCCCGCTCGGATTCTCCGAGGCGTTCGGGATGTGATAATCCGCCGTCATGGCCGTCATGGACTTCTTCCCTTTACTCAACACGCGGCCCGCGGCGTCTTCGCACCGTCGTCCGCGCCACCCGCGCCGGCGGTCAGACCGGCGTTCGACGCAAGCTTTCCCCGAGTAACCTTGAGATCGGGTAAATCGTCCGTGAACGGTAGGTTAACGCGGGTCTAGCCGAAGGCTCGGATCCCGGCCCAAATGAAGCCGATCGCGGCGAGGAGCAGCGACGCCCCGGCGACGGCGCGGGCGCGCCCGACGTCCGGCAGGGCCCGCAACGCCAGCCACACCGGGATGGCGACGAAGAGCTGGCCCGCCTCGACGCCGACGTTGAACGCCAAAAGCGCCGTCAGCAACGAACCGCCGGCGAGGCCGACGCCAGAGAAGAACTGGGCGAACCCAAGCCCGTGCACGAGGCCGAAGGCGAAGGCCAGGCCGACCGAGCCGGCGGCCGCCTCGCGCCGCAGATTGGACAGGGCGACGACGCCGATCGAGAGGGCGATCAAGGGCTCGACGACGCCGGCGGGAACCGACACGACACCGATCCCGGCGACCGCCAACGCAAGCGTATGGGCGAGCGTAAAGGCCGTCACCCGGGCCGCGAGCCCGCCCAGGCGGCGGGCGCCGATCGCCACGGCGACGACGAACAGCAGGTGGTCGAGTCCGGCCGGGATCACATGCGCGAAGCCGATCCCCACATAGTCCGCCATCGACGGCATGACCGCCCCCTCGCCGCGCGACGCCGAAGCGGCTTATATGAGGCCGGTTCGCCTGCGTCAGCCCCGGAATCCGCCATGACGACCCGCGACGCGCTCCGCCCGCTCTCGCTCGCCCGCGCGGCCGGCGACCCGGACGGTTTCGCCCGGGCGCTTAACGACAGCTTCACGGGTTGGGGATTCGCGGTCGTCGCCGACCACGGCGTCGACCCGGACGTGATCGCCGGCGCGGACGCGGCGGCGCGGGCGTTTTTTGCTCTGCCGGACACGGTCAAGCGCGGCTTTCACGTTCCCGGACTCGGCGGCGCGCGCGGCTATACGCCGTTCGGCGTCGAGACCGCGAAGGACGCGTTCGCCGCGGACCTCAAAGAGTTCTGGCACGTCGGCCGCGACCTGCCGCCCGGCCACCGCCACGCCGACGTCATGGCGCCCAACCTCGACGTCGCCGCGGTTCCGAACTTTCACGCCCGGATCTACGCCTTGTTCGAGGCGCTCGACACCGTCGGCCGCGACCTGTTGCGCGCCGTCGCCCGCGGACTCGGCTTGCCGCCCGGGTTCTGGGACGCCGCGGTCGCGGAAGGCAACAGCGTCCTGCGCCTGCTGCGCTATCCCCCGGTCGCCGCCGGCGCGGCCGGGGTGCGGGCCGAGGCGCACCAGGACATCAACGTCTTGACGTTGCTGCTCGGCGCGGAAGAAGCGGGGCTGGAGATTCTCGACCGAGACGGCCGCTGGCTGGCGATCAATCCGCGCCCCGGCGAGCTTGTGGTAAATGTCGCCGACATGCTGCAACGCCAAACCAACCATGTGCTGCCGTCGACAACCCACCGGGTCGTCAACCCGGCGCCCGAGCGCGCCGCGTCGTCGCGGTTTTCGACGCCGTTCTTTCTCCACTTCGCGCCCGACCATGTGATCGAGACGTCGCCGTCGTGCGTGACGTCGCAAAACCCGAACCGCTACCCCGAGCCGATCACGGCCGACGCCTATCTCCAGCAGCGCCTGCGCGAGATCAAGCTGGCGTGAGCGCGACCGGCGGCCGGCGCGCTTCTCGCGGTTCGCCGTTCCAGAAACTCGACGCCGGCCGGTGGACCTCGCCGCCGCCTTTGGTTAGAACTATTCTAAATTCGAATTCGGCCAAAAGGAGCGATCATGGACGGCGAAGCGAAGTGCCCGGTGATGCATGGGTCGATGACCACCGCCGAACGGTCGGTGACCGATTGGTGGCCGAACGCGCTGAACCTCGACATCCTTCACCAGCACGACACGAAAACCGACCCGATGGGGACGGACTACGTCTACCGCGAGGCGCTCAAGAAGCTCGACGTCGCGGCGCTCAAGAAAGACCTGCACGACCTGATGACCGACAGCCAGGATTGGTGGCCCGCCGACTGGGGCCACTACGGCGGCCTGATGATCCGCATGGCCTGGCACGCCGCCGGCTCCTACCGGCTGTTCGACGGCCGCGGCGGCGCGGGCTCCGGCAACCAGCGCTTCGCGCCGCTGAACTCCTGGCCCGACAACGGCAACCTCGACAAGGCCCGCCGCCTGCTTTGGCCGATCAAGAAGAAATACGGCGACAAGATCAGCTGGGCCGACCTGATGATCCTGGCCGGCAACATCGCCTACGAGTCGATGGGCCTGAAGACCTTCGGCTTCGGCCGCGAGGACATCTGGGCCCCCGAGCAAGACGTCTACTGGGGCTCGGAGAAGGAATGGCTCGCCGAGAGCGTCTTGCGCTACGCCGACGAAAACGATCCGGAGTCGCTCGAAGAGCCTCTGGGCGCGGTCCACATGGGTCTTATCTACGTCAATCCGGAAGGCCGCGACGGCAAGCCGGACCCGCTGAAGTCGGCGCACGACGTGCGGGTGACGTTCGAGCGCATGGCGATGAACGACGAGGAAACCGCCGCGCTGACCGCCGGCGGCCACACGGTCGGCAAGGCCCATGGCGCCGGGCCTGAGTCGAAGCTCGGTCCCGCCCCGGAAGCGGCCGATGTCGAGCATCAGGGCTTCGGCTGGATCAACCCGGACCTGGGCGGGCGCGCAAGCAAGGCCGTCACCTCGGGCCTTGAAGGCGCCTGGACGAAAGAGCCGACGAAGTTCGACATGGGCTACTTCGACATGCTGCTCGACCATGAGTGGGAGTTGAAGAAAAGCCCCGCCGGGCACTGGCAGTGGGAGCCGGTCGACATCAAGGAAGAGGACAAACCGGTCGACGCAAGCGACCCGTCGAAGCGCCACAACCCGATCATGACCGACGCCGACATGGCGATGAAGATGGACCCGTCCTACCGCAAGATCCTGGAACGGTTCCGCAAAGATCCTGACGACTTCAAGGACACCTTCGCGCGCGCCTGGTTCAAGCTCACCCCCCGCGACATGGGACCGAAGGTCCGCTTCGTCGGGCCCGACGTGCCGAACGAGGATCTGATTTGGCAGGATCCGGTCCCGGCCGGCTCAACAAAGTTCGACGTCGACAAGGTCAAGCAGAAGATCGCCAACAGCGGTCTGTCGATCGGCGAGATGGTCGCCACCGCCTGGGACAGCGCCCGCACCTTCCGCGGTTCGGACATGCGCGGCGGCGCCAACGGCGCCCGCATCCGACTGGCGCCGCAGAAGGACTGGGAAGGCAACGAGCCGGCGCGTCTCGCCAAGGTGCTCAAGGCGCTGGCGCCGATCGCCAAGGACGCCGGCGCGAGCCTCGCCGACGTCATCGTTCTCGCCGGCAATGTCGGAATTGAACAGGCGATCCAGGCCGCGGGCCTCAAGGTCGCGGCGCCGTTCGCGCCCGGCCGCGGCAACGCGACGGACGAAATGACCGACGCGGACTCCTTCCGAGTCCTCGAACCGATCGCCGACGGCTACCGCAACTGGTTCAACTCCGCCTACGACGTCAGCCCGGAAGAGATGATGCTCGACCGCACGCAGCTGATGGGGCTGACCGCGCCGGAAATGACCGTTCTCGTCGGCGGCATGCGGGTGCTGGGAACCAACCACGGCGGGACCCAGCATGGCGTCTTCACCGACCGGCAAGGCGCGTTGACGACCGACTTCTTTGTCAACCTGACCGACATGGCCAACAAATGGGTCCCGGCCGGAGGCGGCCTCTACGAGATCCGGGACCGCAAGACGGACGCGTTGAAGTGGACGGCGACGCGCATCGACCTTGTGTTCGGCTCAAACTCGATCCTGCGCGCTTACGCCGAAGTCTACGCGCAAGACGGCGGCCAAGAAAAGTTCGCCAAGGACTTCGTCGCCGCCTGGACCAAGGTGATGAACGCGGACCGTTTCGATCTGATGTGATCGGCCCGCGCTGAACGACGAGAACACCGGCGGCGCTTCGACGAGACCGAAGCGCCGCTTGTCGCTACGCCCGCGCGCGCTGGCCGAACAGAATCTTGCGCGCTTCGGCGTCGGACGTGGAGTCGCCGGCGACATTGAGAGTCAGATCCTTGCCGACCTCCAAGCCTCGCCGCACCCGGGGGCGCGCGCCGACACGCGCGCGCCACGCCTTCATGCGCGGCACGCCGTCGAGGCTTTGGCCGTGGCGCTCCGGGGTCACCCACGGGAAAATCGCCATGTCGGCGATCGAGAAGTCGCCGGCGATGAAGTCGCGCCCGTCGGCGAGGCCGCGTTCGAGCACGCCGTAGAGGCGGTTGACCTCGTTGGTGTAGCGATCGGCGGCGTAGGCGCACTGGCTTTCGTCGGTCAGCTTCTTGGCGTAGTGGCGGAAGTGGTTGGCCTGCCCGGCCATCGGCCCGAGGCCGCCGACTTGCCAGAACAGCCATTGCTCGACGTCGGCGCGCTCGCGCGGGCTTTGCGGATAGAAGCGGCCCGACATGCGGCCGAGATGCTGCAGGATCGCGCCGGATTCGAACACCGACAGGGGGCGCCCGTCGTCGCCGACGGGATCGACGATCGCCGGCATGCGGTTGTTGGGGCTGATTTTCAGGAAGTCGGGCTTGAACTGGTCGCCCTTGCCGATGTCGACCGGGTGAAGCTGATAGGGAATCTCCATCTCCTCGAGGGCGATCGAGATTTTCTTGCCGTTCGGCGTCGGCCAAAAATACAGCTGAATGGGCGGCGTCATGAGCGCGCTCCTTGGGTTGCACGTTGCAACCCAAGTCGGTCCCCGCGCCGCGCGAACAAGGCGCGTTCACGGACCCGGGATGAATCGCGTCACGGCGTGAAGACGGCGCAGGTCGAGGAGCCGAACGCCAGCACCTTGCCGGCGGCGTCGACGATTTTGCCTTCAGCAACCCCGGTGCGGCGACCGACATGAATCACGCGGCCTTCGGCGCTCACGGTTCCGGTGTCCTGGGTCATCGCCCGGATCATGTTCACTTTCGTCTCGAGCGTGGTGTAGCCGACGCCCGGCGCGAGCGTCGTATGGACCGCGCAGCCGAGCGCGGAATCGAGCAGGGTCAACGCGAAGCCGCCGTGGACGACGTCGAGCGGATTGTAGTGCTGCGGCCCCGGCTCGCCCTCGAAGCGGGCCCAGCCGTCGGCGACCTCGACGAGCCGGAATCCCATCAGGGCGGCGATCGGCGGCGGCGCAAAGCCGCCGGCCAGCATCAGCTGAATCAGTTCGAGCCCGGAAAGGCTCGCCGGGTCGAGAGGCGGGTCGCGGACGTCGGGCATGGGTCGCGGTCCTTAGGCTGGGTCCTTCATTCGGACGCAGCGTAGCGGACCTTCATTCCCAAGTCTTTCGCTTTCTCGCCGACCGCGTAGACGCGCGCGAACGGCGCGTCCGCGGGCGCGGTGAGGATCAGGCAGTCGTAGGCTTGTCCGGCGGATTGGGCGGCGCTTGCCCGTCTCGCCAAGGCGCTGTCGAGGCTCGAAAACGCGACCTCGCCGTCCGCGAAAACGACCGTGTCGGCGTCGCGTAGAGACGCTTCGAGCGGATGTGCGCAGGCCACGGGATCCGGCGGCGGCCGCGAAATTCGCCACAAGCCGATCGCGCCGCCGAGGATGACGACCAGGGCGACGGCGCGGAAGGCCCAGCGCAGCCGGGTCACGTGTCGGCCTGCGGCCAGAACGGGGTGAAGGCGGACTCGTCGACGAGCTCGACGCGGTCGCCGTGGCGCACCAGCCGCTTGCCGTGGCGCGGAAAGTCGGCGACCTCGGTGAACAGCCGCTCGCCGCCCATCAGGTAGACCAGGTCGCCGTCGCCGACGTTGCGCAGCGTATGGGCGACGCCGGCCGGGTAGCCGAGGAAGTCGCCCGGGCCGACGCGCTCGACCACGTCGTCGATGTCGGACTCGCCCGCGCCCTCGAGAATGTAGACCCACTCCTCTTCGCGGTCGTGGCGGTGGTAGGCGAAGCCTTCCTTGCCCGGCGGCACCCGCGCCAGCGACACGCCGAGACGCGTCAGCGCGGTCAGCGGCGAAAGCTGCACGAACGAGATCGCCGAGTCCGGGTTGAGCGGATGCGAGAACGTCTGCGCCGCGTTCGGCATCTCGGCGGCGCGGACGATGCGCTTGGGGACGTCGGTCATTCGTTCGCGCCGGAGATCCACTCGGCCCACTCGGCGCGCGGTTCGCAGCGCGGGCCGGAGTTGATGATCATCATCGCGCCGTCCTCCGCCATCTGCACGCGCACGTAGCCGGTCGCGGCGTCGCAGCCGAACGCGAAGATGATCTCGGACTCGGTTTCGCCGCGCCGCAGACGGTCGACGCTCCAGTCGCCGTCGCACGCCGCGGCTTTGAACTCCGGCCGTCCGACGCCGAGGTTGCAGGCGTGCGCGCGTCCGGCGGTTTCGAACGCCTGCGTCATCTCGTCGTCGGACATTTGCGACGGCGGGACGGGCTGCGCGGGACCGCACGCGGCGGCGGCCGCGACGACGGCGACGATGGCGAGCAACGACTTCACAATCCCAGCTTCTCCTTAAGCAGCTTGTTCACCGCGCCCGGATTCGCCTTGCCTTGGGTCTGCTGCATGACCTGGCCGACGAACCAGCCCAGCGCCTTGGGTTTTTCCTTCACCTGCTCGACCTGCTTCGGGTTGTCGGCGATCAGGGCGTCGATGATCGCCTCGATCGCGCCGGTGTCGGTGATCTGGGTGAGGCCTTCGCGTTCGACGATGGCGGCCGGGTCGTCGCCGGTCTCGAACATCTTGGCGAACACGTCCTTGGCGATCTTGCCGGAGATCGTGTCGTCGCCGATCAGGTCGATGAGCTTGCCGAGCTGCGCGGTCGACACCGGGCTGTCGCTCAAGTCCTTGTCGGCCTTGTTGAGGGCCCCGAACAGCTCCTGGCTGACCCAGTTGGCGGCCAGCTTGGGATCGCGGCCGTCGGCGACGGCTTCGAAGAAGTCGGCGCGCTCCTTGTCGGCGGTCAGCACCCCGGCGTCGTAGTCGGACAGGCCGAGTTCGGCGACGAAGCGCTTGCGCTTTTCGTCCGGCAGCTCCGGCAGCGTCTTCTTGATCTCGTCGACCCAGGCCTGTTCGAACTCCAGCGGCAACAGATCCGGGTCCGGGAAGTAGCGGTAGTCGTGCGCCTCCTCCTTCGACCGCATCGACCGCGTTTCGCCCTTCACGGTGTCGAGCAGCCGAGTCTCCTGGTCGATTCGGCCGCCGTCCTCGAGGATCGCGATCTGCCGCCGCGCCTCGACCTCGACCGCCAGGGCGACGAAGCGCTGCGAATTGACGTTCTTGATCTCGCAGCGGGTGCCGAGGTGGGAGAAGTCGCCCTTCGCCTTGTACTTTTCGTAGGCCCCCGGCCGGCACACCGAGACGTTGACGTCGGCGCGCATCGAGCCCTGCGCCATGTTGCCGTCGCAGGTGCCGAGGTAGCGCACGATCGAGCGCAGCTTGCGCACGTAGGCGGCGGCCTGCTGCGGCGACCGCAGGTCGGGCTTGGAGACGATCTCCATCAGCGCCACGCCGGAGCGGTTGAGGTCGACGTAGGTCGCCTTCGGGTCGAGGTCGTGGATCGACTTGCCGGCGTCTTGTTCGAGATGCAGCCGCTCGATGCCGACGGTGATGGTCTCGCCGTCGTCGAGTTCGACCACGATCTCGCCCTCGCCGACGATCGGGTCCTTGAACTGGGAGATCTGATAGCCCTGCGGCAGATCGGGATAGAAGTAGTTCTTGCGGTCGAACCGCGACCACAGATTGATCTGCGCCTTGAGCCCGAGCCCGGTGCGGATCGCCTGCTCGACGCAGAACTTGTTGATCACCGGCAACATCCCGGGCATCGCCGCGTCGACCAGCGACACGTGGCTGTTCGGGGCCGCGCCGTATTCCGCCGAGGCGCCCGAGAACAGCTTCGCCTTCGACGCCACCTGGGCATGAACCTCGAGGCCGACGACGACCTCCCAGTCGCCGGTCGCGCCGGGCAGCGTATAGGGGCAGTCAGGCATGGTGGGCGGCTCGCGTTCAGATTCCGCCCGTTCTTAGCCGAGCCGGCCCAAGCGGCCAATGGGGAGGCGCGGCGGCGCAAGCACCTGCCGCCGCCATTCACGTCCCTCAAGTTCCGTCATCCCCGGGCATGAACCGGGGGGTATAGTTATGTCGGGAATAAAATAACAGCAAACCTAATTGTAAAGGAGGGCTCTTTTGTGGGGCTCTTGTGGCAACAGCCAACACGTTTTCAGGAACGTTCGATCGTTGTCCCTAACGAAACGAGTTGAATACGGATCTCGCTTCATAGAGATGCTTGCTGAAATACAGTTGGATAGAATCCCCAGGGAGCGAGAGTTTCTCTTGCCGAGCAATCTCATCTAAATGCTGATCGTAGAACCAAGCGGCTCTCTGCGGCAGGTCCAAGCTGGGAATATTCATCTCCAGGCTTGAATCAAGATGAGCTACAAACTCATCGCGATAGGACCTCATTTTGATGCGACAGTCCTCAAAACTCTGTTCAGTTGCGTTGATACCGACCAACAACTTTATTCGAAATTTGGCCGGCTCAGGCACGATTTTCTGCCAACTGTGGAGGCTTGCTCGTACTCCGTCAGCATCGCCAAAAAGCTTGCACCACTCCAGAGTAGCAACATCTAAGAAATTGGCGGTTACAGTCCGCCAGAACTGAGTATCAGGAAATCGAGTCTCCCCCCCCCTCCCAAGCAGCCCGGGAGTAGGCCAAGTTCCGCGCAAAATGATACGCAACTAATCGAACGCGGCGCAGTCTCGTCTCTCTGTCCATTTGAACTAAATTCGGTCTAGAGGCTCAGCCATCGTTATCTGTATGAACTTCATCAAGGCTATAATCTATAACGAGTTTATTATCATCAATTCCCATGGTGTTAATGTATTCATCGATTATATCTCCCTCATCCGAATTAAACCAAATTGACTTTATTTGCAATTTTACATCGTGCCATGTGAAATTTTCAGGATAAGAGTCAGTAAACCAGCGGCTGTATTTTATTATTTTTGAACAATGTGTCTGAATTATCCCCATATCTATAACGTGGCTGATAATATTACGGGGAAGCACTAGTGGTATTCCTTCCTCTAGTGCGATCTTTGTATTGCGAAATCTGGCGTCATTTATCTGTATTCGGTACAAGAATTTCCCAAAGAATTTTGCCTTGTCATCATTTATAGTCTCTATAAAATCTACGATAGTCGCAATTGCTGATTCAGGAGGCGTTGGGATTTGTGAAATGCGTCCCGTTATTCTAGAACTATTCGATACTTGATGTATTAATGGGAGAATTTCTTTTTTTAATGATTCTACGTACGCGAACAATAAGCCGATTTCCATAGAAAGCTTTGCCCTCATGGAAGTGTGTTTACGTGTTAGTTGATTGCGTGATAGTATTTCAGAGTGCGAGATTTGCGCTTTAATCATAACTGCGGTTATTATGGCGGCTAACAATGCTACTCCCCCCGCAGTAAGTGTTTGCCACTTATTTAGCCATTCGAATAAAATTACATCTCCTAGCTGCTGCCATGCTAAATTGATGCAGTCATAAAGTGATAATGAATTGCATACTCGGCCACGCTGAATGCCGTGAATAAGACTTAGGAACAGCCAAATTGCTACAATAAAAATAACGCTAAGCCCGAATGTTGTAATTCGCATTGCGCGCAGGCGACTGATTTGTGCCAATAAATTCATCAATGGAGTAAACATTCCATTCTCCGAATACAATGCAATCTGATATACTAAAGAAACGGCTTTGGATGCGCATGAGAGTCTCAAAGCCGAACATCCAAATTTTGCGCGAAATTAAATCGACTTCTGTGCTTCCGACAACATCGAAATGCTCAAACCGCCCCCATCAATATGAGGATGGGAATGGCCCGCGCACAGCCACACCGCGGTCAATCTTCAAGCGCCAAAGGTCCCCGCCGTCGATGGTAACCCGCGCCAGCGTTCGCCCGTATCGATCCAGGTTCGGTTCGCGCTCAATTTCGGCTTCGCCGGACGCAATTATCTCTTCAGCGAACTGCGACGCGATCGCCGCGAGAAACCGCTCAGCGTCGCATTCTGCGAGCCCGCCGCGTTCCGGCGTGTCGATATTCGAAATGCGAATGGATTCGTCGCCAAGCTTGAGAGTGTCGCCGTCGATGACGCTACACTTAGACCCTTGAGAGAGGGCGGGGCCGAGGGAAACGACGCCGACAACAGCCGTGAGCGGCAGTGCGGGTGTGAGACCGCTTGGCGAACCGCAAAGTTCGGCTCCTGGATCAAAGCAACCCAATCCACAAAAGACTAATCACGGAATTGCTCGAGCAGGCGTGATTCGGCCCTCGCGCCTAGCCGCCTGGCAGCGCGCCGACGCCCGACTCCGTCAAAATCCACGCCAAAAACCAGAAGAATCCCGGAATCCAAATCGTTACCGCGGCAATCGGGGCCAAAAGCACGAAAACGACCAGAATCCCCGCCACGTCGCGCACGAACAAAGGCCATTCCGAAATAGAATACGGCTCACGGCGACCGGTCATGGCACTCTCCGAAGGATTTTTTCAGAGAAATCAGTACCGTGAAATCAAAGGCCAATACGACCGCCACGGCAATCAGAGCCGGAATTGGGATGTTCAAACCCAAAACAGAAATGAAGAAGAGTTCCACTTCGACGTTGATTGCAGACATGACCAAGCCGACAAACACGACCATTAGAATTTTCATGGAATGGCAGCCGCTTCTACCTGTACCACCCGCCGCGCCAACTCCGGATTCACCCGACACACGCCGTCCGCCCGCAACGTGAAATCCCCCGGCGAGAACGTCGTCTCGCGCACCAGCTTCAAAACGCCCGCATCCACGCGCGGCCGTTCCGGCTCCACGGCGTCGCGCACCTGGAACGCCCCCCCCCCTCACACCCGTCCGACCACCGGGATCAGGGCGCCGGTGACGCCGCTCGCGTCGGGCGACAGGAGGAACGCGATCGTCGCCGCCAACTCGGTCGTCGTGACCCAGGCGGACGGGTCGGCGTCGGGCATGGACTTGCGGTTGGCCGGGGTGTCGATGATCGACGGCAGGACCGCGTTGACGCGCACCCGGCGCGGCTTCAGTTCCGCCGCCAAGGTTTCGGTCAGGCGCGCCACCGCCGACTTCGAGGCGGCGTAGGCGCCCATGCCGAGGCCGGCCGGCGCGGCCGCCGCGGCGCCGATGTTGACGATCGAGCCGGCCCCGTCCTCGAGCGCCGGCGCGGCGGCGCGGCACATGTTGAGGGCGGTCGTGACGTTGAGCGCCCACATTCGGTCCCAGGTCGCGGCCTCTCCGCCGAGCACTTTTTCCCACGCGAAGCCGCCGGCGACATTGACCAAACCTTGCAGGGAACCGCCCTTGGCGGCGGTCGCGACGGCCGCGGCCGCCTGCGCCGCGTCGGCGAGGTCGACGCCGCCGAGCCGCGTCGTGTTCGGCGTCTCCGGGAGGCCGCTGTCCGCGTGATCGACGGCGATCACCTCGACGCCCTTTTCGGCGAGGACGCGGGTCACCTCGCGCCCCAGGTTTCCCGCCGCTCCGGTCACGATCACCCGCACGTCGCGCCTCCTTCGATGGCTTGCGTCGACGTCCCTTTTAACCGACCCGGCGGGCGTGTCGCCTCTGGTTTGTGAACGGAGACGGAGCGGACGCGTCGCGCAGCCGCGCCGGCGTCATATCCGGACGCGACGGGGAAGCGTCCCGCCGCGCGTCAGCCGCCGCCGATCACCGCGCCGGCGATTCCGCCGCCGACGGCGCCGAGGCCGACGAAGATGAGAAAACCGACGCAGCCGGTTCCGCCGCCTTCGAAGTCGCCGCTCAACGCCTGCATCGGCGTCTTCGGGCCTTTCGAGAACACCGCGGCGATGATCCAGCCGACGACGGCGCCGGCGA
>JAJFFL010000064.1 GCA_021776705.1 Alphaproteobacteria bacterium | reverse complement strand
GCTGCTGCACGTCGCCGCGCGCGGCGTCGACAGCCGCCCGGGCGTGCCGGCGCGCGTCCTCCCAGTGATCGAGCGCCGCGTCGATATTGGCGATGCCGATGCGAACCAAGAAGTCGTCGCGGCCGGCGGCTTTCGCCTTCTTGAGCGCGACCAGCGCCTGCGCGTCGTTGAGGCCGACCAGGAGCACGCCGAAATCGCGCCAGCGGTCCGGGGCGGAACGCAGGCCGTTTTCGTCGGCGGTCTCAGCGTCGCGGCTCAGGGCCCGAAATCCCTCGAGCGGATCGGGCCGGAAAAAGCGCCGCGCGGCGGCCGGGCTGCGCATCCGCATCGACGCGATCACGCCGTCCCGATCCCATGGAGAGACCGTTTGCGAGAGGGCGAACCGCGGCTTTTCCGCCAGCTTGTCAAAGACCCGGACGAGCCGCTCCTGCGTCGCCGGGGGCAGCGGACCGAATCGGCGCCAAACGAGCCAGCCGAGCGCCACGGTCGGAACAAAGATCAGGGCGGCGCGTATCGGGTCCGACGGCCGCACGTCGCCGAAGCGCACGGCTTCGTAAAGGACGGGCGCGACGATCAGGCTGAGACTCGCAAAGACGACGAACGCCGCCAAGATCACGGCCTTGCGCACGTCCGCCCTCCCCCGATGTTCGGATCCGAAGATACGCGCGAACGATCCGGCGCGGTAGCGTTTTGACGCCGCCCCGAACCGCTCAGGGCACGACCGTGGCGGCGGCGAAGTCGGCGTCGGCGACGGCGCGGCCGGCCGCCGTGTAGCCGCCGCCGTCCCAGACGAAAACCGGGAAGCTGAACCCCGGACCGCCGAGCGCCACGTCGCGCACGCCGTCGGTCTCGGTCTCGAGAATCCCGATGTAGCCCAGGTGCAGCAGCACCAGCTTCGGCCCGCCGTCGTCCAGCGTCACGAGGTGCACGGCGCCGGGCCCGTCGCCGTAGCAGGTCGGGGCTTCGGGACCGCCTGGGATGACGACCGCCCGCGCCGACGCCGCGCCGAGATCGACCGCGACGATCAGCGGGACCACCGCCTTGTCGCAGGCGTTGACGACGCGCCCGTCGGCGTCGGCCTCGACGCCGATGGCGCGCAGCAGCGCGGCCACGTCCGGCTCAACCTCGGCCGTTGGCGCGGACGGCGCGGCGGGCGCGGCGGCGGCGGTTTCGGCCGGCGGCGGGGAATCGTCGCGCGGCGGCGGCGTTTGCGTGTCGGAGGGCCCGCAGGCCGCGGCGGCCAGGACGAGCGCCGCGGCGGTCGTCCGTCGCAAGCTGAGGACCACGTCAGATCTCCAACCCACACCGGGCCGCTCGGGCCCGGCGGCGACAGTCTACGCCGGTCGCCGCCGGCGCGCTGCTGAAATCGGCGGCTTCGCGGTTTCACGCCGAGTTGTATTTCGCGTGACCGCGGCGTTGGCTAACGTGTGCGTCACCGGCGCCGCGGCGTCCAACTCAATTTCAACGAGGCGACTCATGACTCGCTTTCTGGCTCTTTCGGCGTCGGCTTTTGCGGCGGCCTGTTCGGCCACCACGGCGCCAAGCGACCGGGTGCTCTTGACCGATCTCAACGAGAGCGGCGGCGCGACCCTGGTCGTCGCGACCAAGACCGCCGACGCCCAGTGCGCCAAGGACGGCAAGGTCGCCAAGCTGGTTTCTTCCGGCCGCTCGTCGGACACCTACGTCTGCGTCGATCCGGCCGCAGCCGGCGCGGCGACGGCGGACGACTGACGCGGCGCCTCGGTTTCGCCCTGATGGGGAGCGATGACCAACGTCGCGAGGTACGCCGACCACGAGGGCTCAGGGCATGTCGAAATTTCTCCCCATCATCGCCGCCGCAGGACTGTTCGCCGGTCTCGCCGCGACGCCGGCCGCGGCGGAAAGCCACCGCGACTCGGTCATGGCCGCTTGCCAGCAAGGCGGCGGCGGCGCTCAGGAATGCGCCTGCCTGGCCGACAAGTACGCCGCCGAACTCGGGCCCAAGGAATTGGCGTTCTACGTCCGCGCCAACATGAACCGCAGCGACCCGGCGTCGGTGATGACGGAGCTCGGCCTGACGCCGTCGCAGGTCGGCGAAATCGCCAAGAAACAACGTGACGTTGACGCCCGCGCGCGCCAAGAATGCGGCCTCCCGGCTCGGAGCTGATTTGATGAAAATTCGACATTTCGTCGCCGCGGGCGCGTTCGCCTGCGCGGCCGCCCTGCCGTTCGCCGCCGCCGATGACGCGACGCCGAAGGATCAACTCGCGGCGTTCTGCGTCGAGGAAGGCCAGCCGGCTGAGGAATGCGCCTGCTACGCCGGCTTCGCCGCGGACAATCTGTCCGAGCGCGAAATGCTCGGCCTGTTGACGCTCACCGATCCGGCCAAGCGCACCGACGTGGCGACGGGAATTCAGGCGCTGCTCGAAGCCGGCTTGAGCCTCGACGAAATCGCGGACGTGTACGCGCGCGTCGTCGACCTTGAAGCCGACGCCGAGGCCGCCTGCACGGTCCCGAAAAACGGCGCCGGCTAGGCCCGGCTCAGTTCCACGTCAGCTCGAGGTCCGCGCCGCGCCACTCGGCCGGCGTGATCAACTCGCAATGGGCGACCCGCACGGTGTGGATCGCGGCGTCGATCTCGAGCCGCCAGAAATTCAGGAACTTGTGCAGCCGCGGAAACTTCGGGGCGACGTCCAGCGTCTGCCAGATGAAGGACTGCAACAGACCCGGATGGTCCGGCATGTGGTACAGCACTTCGGCGGTGGTCATGCGTGCTCCGGCCAACCGCCGTAAGAAGTCATCGTCGACCATGACGTCTCCTTTCGACGAAAAATTTTTTCGCCATTCGGAACGTCATTCAAGCGTCACAGGCATAAACAACCGCTAAACGCTGCTATTTGGCAGCCTTCTTCCCCGAGTGCTAGCCGACGGGCTCGGCCTTGGCGCGCTCGACCGCCTCGCGAATCAGCTCCCGCGCCTTATCGACGCCGGCCCAGCCGACGACGTCGGCCCACTTCGACGGTTCAAGGTCTTTGTAGTGCTCGAAGAAGTGCTGGATTTTCTGGATCAGAAGGTCCGGCAGGTCGGTGTAGCTGTCGATGCGGTCGTAGTAGCTCGAAATCTTGCGGTGCGGCACGGCGAGGATTTTCTCGTCTTCGCCCTTGTCGTCCTTCATCAGCAGCACGCCGACGGGCCGCACCCGCAGCACCGCGCCCGGCACCAGCGGCCGGTTGCCGACGCACATCACGTCGATCGGGTCGCCGTCCTGGGACAAGGTGTGGGGAATGAAGCCTTAGTTACACGGGTAGCGCATCTCGGTGTATAAAAACCGGTCGACAAACATCGCGCCCGACGCCTTGTCGATTTCGTACTTGATCGCGTCGCCGCCGACCGGAACCTCGATCAGCACGTTGACGTCGTCCGGCGGATGCTGACCGGTGGGGATCTTCGACAAGTCCATGGGGCGCTCTCCTCAGAGGTCGGCCGGCACCATAGCGCGTCGTCCGCGCGGCGCATCATGTCGTCGCAAGGACGCCCTCCACCCACGCCAGTCGTTGATCGCCGACGTCTTGGCCGGTGACCGGCCGCGCCGCCGAAAGCGCCGCGCGGGCGGCGTCCGCGTCGCAACCGAACCGCCGCAACGCGCCATACGTGAACATGCCGGTGCGATGGATGCCGGCGGAGCAATGTATGTAAACCGCCTGCTCCGCATCCGACTTCAGCTGGCTCGCGAAGGCCTCGATGTGGGCGCGAAATTCCGCGGGATCAAGCTTGGCGGGATTGCCGCCGGCCATGGGATGCCACCACCAGGCCAGTCCGGCGTTTAGCGCCAGCTGTCCGAGGGCGGCCGCGCCTTCCGATTCGTTCAACAGCGTCACACAGCCTGTCAGACCTCGTCCTTTCAACGCCGCGAACGCTTTTTTCCGCGGCCGCGGGCCGATCTCGATGTGGGGCCCATCCGGAGCGACAGCGAGCCGAGTCGGCGCCGGATCAGAATTGGACGTTTCGCTCATCCGGGCGACTTACCGTGGCGCGGCGCGAAAACAACCCCTCGTTCAGTGCGCGTCGATCGCCATGATCCGCGTCGGCTCCCGTTCCGGCGCGTCGCCTTCGGCGGGGAACTTTTCCCACTGGCTGTTGGCGACGAAGACGAAGCGGCCGTCGTGGACGACGCCGAGAGTGGGCTCTTCGAATTCCGGCAGCGCGGCGGCGAGGACTTCGAGACGGGTCACGCGCGCGCCATCATCCGACAACGTCAGGCGCACGACGCGCTGCGGGTTGAAGCCGTTCTGGATTCCGATCAGGGACCCGTCCGGCGCCGCGGCGAGGCCGTCGAGACCGATCAGGGAGACGTCGTCGGGCGCGGCGACGGCGGCCATCGCGCCGTCGGCCAAGTTCACCCGCCACAGGCCGCGGCCGTAGTCGGCGGCGTAGAGCGTCTCGCCGACGACCGCGAGGCCCTGCAGCGACATGAACTCCGGCGACGCGACGACCTCGTCGAGAGATTCGCCGTCGCGAGTCGCCTTGTAGACGCGCCCGCGGCCGGTGTCGGAGACGTAGGCGGTCCCATCCGCCGCGACCGTCATGTCCGAGAGGTTCGCGCCGTCGCCGTCGAGCGTGAACCGCGCGCGCACGGCGCCGGTCGCGAGGTCGAAGGCGAGCAAGGCCGTGCCGGCCTCCTCCGCTTCCGCCAGCGGGGTTTGGTCGAGCACGCCGGAGGCCGCCCAAAGCACGCCGTTCGCGTCGTCGACGCCGAGGCCGAAGACGGAGAACAGGCCGTCGTCGGCGTCGGCGAAAGTCGTCCAGGTTCCGTCTTCGGCGCGCGCGAGGATGCGGCGGCCGACCACGGTGCTGGCGAACATACGGCCGTCGGCGGCGGCGGCGACGCCTTCGACCAAGAGATCCGTGTCCGCGATTTCGGCGACGATTTTGCCGCCGCCGACGGTCGCCGCGTTGGCCGCCAGCCGTTCGAGGATCGCGACGAAGGGATCGGCGCCGGCCGACTCGCCAAGCTGTTCGCTCAGGCGTTCGACGTTGACCGCCGCGCCGACGTCGGCGACGCGCCGCAGCCGGGCGGCCGCGGCGGCGTGATCGCCGCGCTCAAACTCGAGAAGCGCAAGGTGTGCGAGGAGTCCCCGGTGCCCCGGCTGCAGCGCCAGGTCGGCCTCGAATTCGCGGATCGCGGTTTCATAGTCGCCGCGGTCGACGGCCGCGGCGCCGGCGGCGCGCAGGGCGGCGACCCGGTCCCCGAACGGCACGGCGGCGTCGGCGGCGGCGGACAGGCTGATAGCCGCGAGTGCGGCGGACAAGATCAAGCGCATGGAGCTCCCCGTATCTTCCTTGTCGACCTAACGCGCCGAACGACGCGGCGCAGCCTGGCGGCGACGAAGCGCACGGCGGCCGCGATCAAGGCTCGTTTTTGCCGGCCTTGCGGTCCCGCGCCGCCTTCAGCCGCAGGCGCAACGCGTTGAGGCGGATGAAGCCCTCCGCGTCTTTCTGGTCGTAGGCGCCGGCGTCGTCCTCGAAGGTGACGTGGGCCTCGGAGTAGAGCGAATACGGCGACGAGCGGCCCACGACGTGGACGCCGCCTTTGTAGAGCTTCAACCGCACCGCGCCGGTGACCATGGTCTGCGAATGGTCGATCGCGGCTTGCAGCATTTCGCGCTCGGGGCTGAACCAGAAGCCGTTGTAGATAAGCTCGGCGTACTTCGGCATCAACTCGTCCTTGAGGTGGCCGGCGCCCTTGTCGAGAGTCGCCTGTTCGATCCCGCGGTGCGCCATCAGCAAGATCGTGCCGCCGGGAGTCTCATAGACGCCGCGCGACTTCATGCCGACGAAACGATTCTCCAACAGATCGAGGCGGCCGATCCCGTGGGTGCGGCCGAGGTCGTTGAGCGCGGCGAGCAGCGACGCCGGGCTGAGGCGGACGCCGTCGACCGCCACCGGGTCGCCGCGTTCGAACTCGACCTCGACGAACTGCGGTTCGTCGGGCGCGAGTTCGGGATCGTTGGTGCGCTGGTAGACGAAGTCCGGCGCCTCCTTGGCGGGGTCCTCGAGAACCTTGCCCTCCGACGACGTGTGCAGGAGGTTGGCGTCGACCGAGAACGGCGCCTCGCCGCGCTTGTCGGCGGGCACGGACAGGCCGTGTTTTTCGGCGTAGGCGATGAGGTCGGAGCGCGATGTGAAGCTCCACTCCCGCCACGGCGCGACGACGCGGATGTCGGGATCGAGGGCGTAGTAGCCGAGTTCGAAGCGGACCTGGTCGTTGCCCTTCCCGGTCGCCCCGTGGCACACGGCGTCGGCGCCGGTGGCGTGGGCGATTTCGATCTGGCGCTTGGCGATCAGCGGCCGCGCGATCGCGGTGCCGAGCAGGTAGAGCCCCTCGTAGACCGCGTTCGCCCGAAACATCGGAAACACGAAGTCGCGCACGAACTCCTCACGCAGGTCTTCAACGTAGATCTCCGTGACGCCGAGCGCTTCGGCGCGCCGGCGGGCCGGTTCGAGCTCCTCGCCTTGCCCCAAGTCGGCGGTGAAGGTGACGACCTCGGCGCCGTGCTCCTCCTGCAGCCACTTGAGGATGATCGAGGTGTCGAGCCCGCCGGAATAGGCGAGGACGACTTTGTTCGGCGAGGCTTTGGTCATGACCCTGGGCGCGCAGCGGAAAACCGGCGCCCGCTATAGCGGCGCTGGAGCCGGAGCGCGAGCCCTGGGGCGTTTCGACCGACGCCGCCTCAATCCCCCTCCTCGCTCACCTCTTCCGGCGTCGCGGTTTCGCGGGCCGGGTCGGTCTTCCACCAGACGAACGACATCACCACCAGGCCGAAGACCGACGCCAGCAGGGCGCCGACCATGCCGATCAAGGCCCAGGCCGGCGGCGCCAGCCACGGGGCGACGACGCCGATCAAGCCGGCGGCCACGAACAGGCGGCCGCCGAGGCGATGGGTCTTGTCCCACGAACGATCCGACGACAGAGTCCACGGCGTGCGCACGCCCATGAACCAGTTCGGCCGCGCCTTGCCGAGCACGTTGCCGATGGCCAGGAACAAGAGCCCGAGCAGCACCGACAGACCCTTCAGGTAGAGGCTGTTCTCGCCCAGGTCCGGGTCGATGACGCCGGTCGCGGCGAGCGTCGCGGCGGTGTGCACGACCGCCATGACCAGCATCGCCCCGACCCAGGTGACGAGGTACGGCGCTTGCGAGCGCTGCAGATTCTTGCCGCGCGGGTCGATGAACGGCAGCACCGCGAACAGGCCAACGAGGCCGACCGCGAGCACCGGCAGCATCAGCAGCGTCTCCCATTTGTCGCCGTAGCGGTCCGGGGTTCCGTCGAGGCCCCAGTGCACCGGGATCTGCTGGCCCTCGGGCACCGCGATCCATCCGTAGACCGACACGCCGATCATCACCGCGAGCGGGACGATCGACCACAACAGGCCTTTCTTGATCATGCGGCTCCGTCCTCCGATTCGCCCTTCATCGTTTTTCCGGTTCCGACCACGGTCATCAACGCCGCGATCGCCTCCTCCGCGACCGACACGTTGAGCCGGTAGCGGATCGTCGTGCCGTCGCGCTCGGCGACGATCAGCTTGGCGTCCTTGAGCACCGAAAAGTGCCCGGACATGGTCGGCTTCGACACCGCGAAACGCTCGGCCAAATCGCCGGCCGACATCGGCCCGTCGCGCAGCAGCGACAAGACCTCCCGCCGGACCGGGTGCGCGAGCGCTTTGAAGACGTCGTTCATGCCCTATATTTAGGAATGTTCCGAAATTAGGTCAAGGCGAATCGCGGCGGACGCGAACGCGCCCGTGTTGTCGATCCCTTCCGCCTCCCGCATGTTGCGGCGGCTCGACGCCCGCCCGCCCCATCTCAGGGAACCCGCCCCATGTCCCGCCGCCTCTGTCTCGTCACCGGAGCCTCCGCCGGCATCGGCGCCGCGTTCGCGCGGGTCTACGCCGCAAACGACTGGGACGTGGCGCTGACGGCGCGGCGCGGCGACCGGCTCGAAGCGCTGGCGCAGGACCTCACCGCCGCGCACGGCGTCGAGGCCCTGACGATCGCGGCCGACCTCGCGGACCCGGCGGCGCCGGCGGCGATCGTCGAGCGGATCCACGCCTCCGGACGCGACATCGACGGGCTGGTGAACAACGCCGGCTACGGCTTGCGCGGCGCCTTCACCTCGACGGCGTGGGAGGAACAGGCGCGCTTTCTGCAAATCATGCTGCAGGCGCCGACTGAACTCTGCCACCGCGTCTTGCCGGGCATGCGCGCGCGCGGCTTCGGCCGCATCATCAACATCGCCTCGGTGATGGGCCACATGAACGCCACCGCCGGGTCGACGCTCTACGGCCCGGTGAAGCACTTTCTGGTGCGCCTCGCGGAAGGCCTGCACATGGAGAACAAGCCGCACGGCGTGCACGTCACCGCCGTCAGCCCCGGCTTCACCCTGTCGGAATTTCACGACGTCAACGGCATGCGCGAAAAGGTCTCGTCATCGCTGCCGTCGTGGGCGTGGCAGACCGCGGACCAGGTGGCGAAGCAAGGCTACGCCGCGTGCGAGGCCGGCGCGGCGATCCGGGTGACGGGCGCGCTCAACAAGCTGGCGGTCGGCGTCAACAAGCTGATGCCGGACCCGATCGGCCGCGCCATGGTGGCCAAGCAAGCGTCGCGATTCCGGGACTCGAGCTAGGCCCGCGTCAGTCCGCCAGCACGATGGCCGCGATTTCTTGTCGAAGATCGTGAAACTGTTTCCAGCCGATGTTCGAGGCCAGCGCGAGGCCGACGCCGCTCCCCGGAAAGTAGGCCACCTCGGCGCTGTATCCCATGTCGACGCCGTTGAAGACCAGGACCTCGACGCCGCGGCCGTCGTCGAGCTCGATCTCGCGCTTGGAGAGGCCGTAGGAACGCAGCTGATCCACGGTCACGCCCGGCAAGAAGTCGTCCTCGAAGAGCGCCGGGAGCAGCCGGCCGAGATCGGCGGCCGTCGCGTACATCGATCCGCCGTCGGATTGGCGCGCGTTCGCCGGACCGCCGGCGAGCGGGTCGTACCCGGGAACCCGATTCGCGATCAGGGTCGCGCGGTCGTTCATTCCCGCACGAGCCATGGCCAAGGGCTTCAGGACCCGTGTGTCGAGTTCCTCGGCGAACGGGCGGCCGGCCGCGCGTTCGACGGCCAGCTGAAGCACGTCGTAATTCAAGTTGCCGTAGACGCCGCGTTCGCCCGGCGCGTTCTCGCGCGGCTGATCGAACACATAGGCGAGAAAGTCATTTGGGTGGAACGCGTCGCCGACCTGAAGTTCGAACGTCTTCAGCTCCATCGCGTCGCTGCGGATGCCCGGCAATCCCGCGGTGTGGGCCAACAGGTGCTCGACGGTGATTTCCCCGGCGTCTCGGAGCGCTACGCCGGGAAACACCTCGTCCATGGTCTGATCCAGGGCCAAGTCGCCGTCTTCGACCAGTTTCAGAACCGTCATCATGGTCGCGAGCTTGGTGATGGAGCCGGTGAGAAACACGCTGTCGACGGAATGCGCGACGTCCAGTTCCCGCGACGCGATCCCGTACGCTGCGTGATGCAAGGTCTCGCCGCGCCGGGTGATCAGGACGACGCCGGCGAAAGCGTCGGCGTCGACCTCAGGGGCTATGATCGCGTCGACCGCGGCGAGCCGCTCAAGCCGCGGCGAAGCGTCCGGGTCGTTCGACGTCGCGCACGCCGCGACAAGACCGATTGCGGCGCTCAAGGCCGCGCGCAATTTGAATCCCATCCTTATCGCCTGCATGTGGCGCCCCCGATCAAGCACATGACGGAACGTCGGCTTGAATCGCTCCGAGCACATCATTCGGGTCTAGCGAGGTTGTTTGCGCTTGTGGAATTAAATCCCGGTCACGTCAGGGATCGCGCCTAGCCGCCCAGCCGTCCCACGGCGCGGCGGAAACGCACCGCCTGCCGGTGGCGGACGATCGCGGAGTCGGTGCGGGCGCGGCCGTCGACGAGAAGCAGGCGCGCACGGCGCGCGCCGTCGCAGCCGCCGGCGGCGGTCGAGACCGCGACGCCGCCGCTGAGTCCGGCGGTAAAGTCCGACGACAGGGTCACTTCTTGCCCCGCCCGAACGGCCGCCGGCTTGAGACGCGGCGTGGGTTCGGACGAGTCGCGCCCGCCAAGGAGAACCGCGTCCTGGGCCAGAGCCGGCGCGGCGAACGCCGCGGCGAGCGCGATCGCGAGGAGAAGGCGCATGTTGAACCTGTTCTTCCAGTGCGGCTGAAGGATAACAGGCCGGAGCGCACGGCAGAACGCCGCCGTGCGCGTCGCGCGAAGACTTTTCGCAGCACGCAACCGGGAGGCGTCAAAAATCGTAGGCCACGCCTTTGCGTTCCCAGTCGCCGTAACGAGTCGGCTCGAGCCCCCTGGGGCCGTTGACCTCCCCGTCCTCGGCGGCCTTGTCGGCCGCGGCGCGGCGGGCGGCCGCCTCGTCAAGGGCGCGGCGCGCGGCCGGCGTCAGCTTCTTTTCCGGCGCGGCGCCCTGCGGGTCGGTCTCGTTTTCGCTCATGGCGCTCTCCCCTTCCGCGGCGTTTCCCACCATATAGGACCCACCCCGCCGGGCCGAAAGGCGAGCGGCGGGCGAGCGATGCGGATGCGACAGGCAGGACACTGATGAATCACACGCGAACCTTCATGCTGCTGGCGGCGATGACCGCGCTGTTCATGGGCGTCGGTTTTCTGGTCGGCGGACCCGCCGGGATGGTGATCGCGTTTTTCGTCGCCGTGGCGCTGAACGCTTTCTCGTACTGGAACGCCGACAAGATCGTGCTCAAGGCCTACCGGGCGCAGCCGGCGGAGCGGTTCGCGAACGATCCCGCGATCCGCGCCTACCTCGAGGACACCCGGCGGCTCGCGGCGAGCGCCGGTCTGCCGGAGCCGAACATCTGCGTCATCGACATGCCGCAGCCCAACGCCTTCGCCACCGGCCGCGACCCGCGCCACGCCGCCGTCGTCGCGACGACCGGCCTGTTGCGGATGCTGACGCGTGAAGAGGTCGCGGGCGTGATGGCGCACGAGCTGGCGCACGTCAAAAACCGCGACACGTTGACGATGACCGTGACCGCGACCATCGCCGGCGCCGTCGGCATCTTGTCGTCGTTCGCGTTCTTCTTCGGCGGCGGGCGCGAGCGCGGCGGCGCGCTGGCGATGCTGTTGGTGATGCTGCTCGCGCCGATCGCGGCGGCGATCGTGCAGTTCGCGATCAGCCGCTCGCGCGAGTACGAAGCCGACCGCGTCGGCGCGGAAATTTGCGGCGACCCGCTGTGGTTGGCGTCGGCGCTGGAGAAGATCGCCGGCGGCGCCAAGCGGATCGCCAACGACCGCGCCGAGCGCAACCCGGCGACGGCGCACATGTTCATCATCAACCCGTTGTCCGGACGCGGCGCCGACAGCCTGTTCTCGACCCATCCGGCGACCGCCAACCGCGTCGCGCGGCTTGAAGCGCTTGCGACCGAGATGGGCCGCCCGGTCCGCCGCACCGCCTACGTCGACGAGGGCCCGTGGGGGGCCCGGCCGCGCGGGCCCCACGGCGGACCGTGGGGGTGAGCCAGGCCGGCCTCGACGCCCGCCGCGCCGCTGTCGACGCTCTGGTCGCCGTTCTCGACCGGCGCACGCCGCTCGACCTGGCGCTGGCGAACGCCTCCGGCATGGCCCGGTTGGAGCCGCGCGACCGCGGCTTCGCGCGCACCATCGTGTCGACGACGCTGCGCCGTCTCGGCCGCATCGACGCCGCGCTCGACGCGTTCCTGAGCCGGCCGACGAAGAAGACCGCCGCATATCCGCTGGCGATCCTGCGCGCCGGGGCGGCGCAACTCCTGTTCCTCGACACGCCGGCTTACGCGGTCGTCGACTCGATGACCGCGCTCGCCGACGCCGACCGCCGGTCGCGCAAGTTGAAGGGCGTCGTCAACGCCGTCTTGCGCCGCGTCTCCGAACGCGGGCCGTCCGTGATCGCCGGCAAGGTGGCGCTGGACGACTGGCCGAAATGGCTGACCGAGAGCTGGCGCAAAGCCTATGGCGCGCCGCACGCGGCGCGCATCGCCGTCGCCTGCGGCGCCGAGCCGCCGCTCGATCTGACCGTCAAGGCGGACGCGGCCGGCTGGGCCGAACGCCTCGGCGGCGCCGTCACGCCGACCGGTTCGGTGCGGCTGACGGACGCCGGCGACGTGCGCGCGCTCGCCGGATTCGACGAAGGCGCCTGGTGGGTGCAGGACGCCGCCGCCGCCCTGCCCGCGCGACTGCTCGGCGACGTCGCCGGCCGGCGCGTCGTCGACCTGTGCGCAGCGCCCGGCGGCAAGACGCTGCAGCTCGCTGCGGCCGGGGCGCGCGTCACCGCGGTCGACCGCGACGCCGACCGGCTCGCGCGGGTGCGCGAAAATCTCGAGCGCACACGCCTGACCGCCGACATCGCCGCCGCCGACGTCGTCGAATTCGCGCCCGGCGAGCTGTTCGACGCGGCGCTCTTGGACGCGCCGTGCACGGCCACCGGCACATTGCGCCGCCACCCCGACGTCGCCTGGAGCAAGCGGCCGTCGGACGGCGCGGAGCTGGCGGCGTTGCAGATCGAAATGCTCGACGCGGCGTCGCGGCTGCTGAAGCCGGGCGGCGTTCTGGTGTTTTGCACGTGTTCGCTGCAGCCGGAGGAAGGCCCCGCCATCGCCGCCGCCGCGGCCGCCGTGGAGGCCTTGCGGCCGTCGCCGATCACCGCCGCCGACGTTCCGGGGCTGCCGGAGGCCGTGACCGCCGACGGTCATTTGCGGACGACTCCCGACCTGTGGACGGAAACCGGGGGCCTGGACGGGTTTTTCGCCGCCCGCTTCACGCGCGTGTGAACGCCGCCGCCGGGTTCGCTTGCGCGGCCTGGGGCGGCGGTATATCCGGGCGGCATGCCGGGGACTCCTAAAATCTCGCCGTCCATCCTGTCCGCCGACTTCGCCAAGCTCGGCGAAGAAGTCGCGGCGATGTGCGCGGCGGGCGCGGATTACATTCATTGCGACGTCATGGACGGGCATTTCGTGCCCAACATCACGTTCGGGCCCGGGGTTGTGAAAGCGATCAAGCCGCACGCGGCGGTCCCGCTCGACGTGCATCTGATGATCGCGCCGGTCGACCCCTTCATCGACGGCTTCGCCGACGCCGGCGCGTCGATCCTGACCGTCCACCCCGAAGCCGGCCCGCACCTGCACCGCACCTTGCAGCGGATTCGAGCCGCCGGCATGACGCCGGGCGTGTCGCTGAACCCGGCGACGCCGGTCGAGGCCGTCGACTTCATTCTCGACGATATCGGCCTGGTGCTCGTGATGTCGGTCAACCCGGGCTTCGGCGGCCAGTCGTTCCTGTCCGGACAGCTGCGCAAGATCGAACGCCTGCGGTCGCAAATCGAGGCGCGCGGGCTCGACGTCGAGCTCGAAGTCGACGGCGGCGTCAACGCCGAGACGGCGCGCGCCTGCGTCGACGCCGGGGCGACGGTGCTGGTCGCCGGCACGGCGGCGTTTGCGGGCGGGCCGGCGCGCTACGCCGGCAACATCGCAGCGTTGAAGGGGTCGGGCTGACCGTCGCGCATGGCTCACAAAGATCGCATCGGCGCGACAAGCGCAGGCCCGTTGAAGCGCTTGCGGCGGTCGATCGCGTCCGACTTGCGGCGGTCCCCCATCTACCGCCGAATCACGCTGGGCGGGCCGGGCCCGAGCGATCTGTCGTTCGGCCTGACCGCGTTCCGCACCCCCGACCCAGCCCGCGGCCGCGGCGTCCTCGACGGCCGCTTCGACATCGGCGGCCACGTCCTTGACGCCGGGCGCGCGGGATCGCCGTGGTCCGCGAAGCTCGCCTCGCCGCGATTCGGCGCCCGTCTGCACGGCTTCGATTGGCTGCACGACGTCGCCAGCCTCGGCGAGGACGGCGAAGACGCGGCCCGGCGGCTCGTCGACTCATGGATCGAGCGCTTCGGCGCCTGGGACGACGCCGCCTGGGCCCCGGCCGTCGCCGCGGCGCGGACCCGCGCCTGGCTCGCCGCCGCCGACGCGTTGTTCGACAAGGACGACGCCGGCGCCGACACACGGCTGGAATGCGTCGCCCGTCACATCCGCCACTTGGACAATGCCGCCGCTCAGGCCGCCGACGGCGTCGACCGCCTGATCGCGGTCGCGACGCTGGCCGCGGCCGGCGCCTGCTTCGAGGACGGTGAAAAGTATCGCGCCGCCGGCTTGCTGCGGCTGGAAGAGGAATGCGACCGCCAGATTTTGGTCGACGGCGGCCACGTCAGCCGCAATCCCGACGACGTCGCCCGCAGCCTGCATGCGCTGCGGGTGCTTGAGGACGCGCTCGACCGCCGCGGCGCGCCGACGCCCGACGCGGTGCGCCGCGCCGTCGACCGCACCGCGCCGATGTTGCGGTTCTTTCGCATGAGCGACGGCGGCCTCGCCTCGTTTCACGGCGGCGGCGAAGGCGACCGCGACATGATCGAGGCTTTGCTCGACGCCGACGACATCCAGGGCCGGGTGTTTGAATTCGCGCCGCATTCCGGCTTTCACCGCGTCGCCCCGGGCGGCGGCGTCCTGGTGTTCGACGTCGGCGAGCCGAAGCTTCCGGGCGCCCCGGCGCACGCCAGCTGCCTGGCGTTCGAATTCTCGCCGCCCGGCGAACGCCTGATCGTCAATTGCGGCTGGAACGAAGACCAGCCGGAACGGTTTCGCGAGCCGATGCGCCTCACCGCGGCGCACTCGACCCTGACCCTCGACGGCAAGCCGAGCCTGCCGTTGAACGCTTCGGCCAAGAAAGCGGCCAAGCACGACCTGCACGCCGCGGCGCGACGCAACGAAGAGGATCTGGGCGTTTGGATCGAGGGCAGCCACGAAGGCTACCGCCAAGCCTACGGACTTGTGCATCGTCGCCGCATCTACATCGCCGCCAAGGGCGCCGACATCCGCGGCGAGGACACGCTCTTCCGCCCCGTCGACGCGCCCGGATCGGCGCGCGGCAAGGCGGCGCCGTATGAAATCCGATTCCACCTCTTCCCCGGCGTACGGACGAAGATCGCCAACGACGGCCGCAGCGTGCTGCTGACGCTGGCGTCCGGCGACAGCTGGCGGCTGCGCACCGATTCCGGACCCTTGACGGTGGAGGACTCGCTGTACCTCGCCGCCGGCGCCAAGCCGCGCGACACCAAGCAGCTGGTCATCACCGGCTCGGCCAAGCCGGACGCGCCGATCGACCGGCCGCCGAACCGGGTTCGCTGGTCCTTGCAGCGGCTCGGCCGCGCGTCGGCGGCCTGACGCCATGGCCGGTCCGGACAAGCCCCTCGTCGCCCGCCGACCGACCATCATCAAGGCGGCGGTGATCGGCTATGACACGCTCGCCGCCGCGGCCGCGATGTGGATCGGCGTCAGCGCCCGCTACGCTTTGTCGCCGACGCTGCAGCCGCGCGAGGACCTGGCGTTCTCCGCCGCGCTGCTGTTCATGGCCGCCTGCCTGATCGTGTTTCCGCTGCAGGGTCTGCACCGCCGGGTGTGGCGCTTCACCGCCTTCAACGACGTGATCGGAATCGCCTGGGCGGTGATCCTCGCCAACCTCGTGTTCCTGGTCGCGCTGTTCTTCATCAACCGCCTCGCGGGCTTGCCGCGCACCAGCCTCCTGATCGAGGCGCCGCTGCTGTGCGCGCTGCTCCTTGGAGCCCGGTTCGCGCGGCAGATCTACGCCTCGGGCGACTGGCGCTCGCTGATCCGTCTGGAGGACCGCAAGAAGCCGGCGGCGATCCTGGCCGGGCGCTCGGACACGCTGGACGCCTGTCTGCGCGACTGGAAGCGGCGGCCGAGCGGCCTGCCGCTGCGCATCCGCGGCCTCGCCTCCCCCGAACCGGCCGACAAGGGACGGTCGATCCGCGGCCATCCGGTGCTCGGCGGCGCCGCCGCCACGGAGCGCGCCCTGATCAGCCTCGCCTCGGCGAACGGAATTCGGCCACAGCTCGTGGTCGTCGGCCCAGGGTTGAGCCCGGCGGAGATCGACGACTTCGCCCGCGCGGCGCAAATCGCCGGCGCCGACCTGGTGCGCGCCGGCGTCGAACCCGGGCGCGCGGCGCTGTCGCCGCTGGACGCCGCCGACCTCTTGAGCCGGCCGCCGCGGATGCTCGACATGGCGCGCGTGCGCGACCTCGTCACCGGCAAAAGCGTGCTGATCACCGGCGCCGGCGGCACCATCGGTTCGGAGCTGACACGCCAGATCGCCGGACTCGGCCCGGCGGCGCTGACGCTGTTCGACGCGTCCGAGTTCAACCTCTATCAAATCGACTTGGAACTCGCCGACAACGGCTTCGGGCATCTCGCCAGAACCGTTCTCGGCGACGTGCGCGACGAAAACCGCGTCCGCCGCATGATGGACGCGGCGCGTCCGGACTTCGTGCTCCACGCCGCGGCTCTCAAGCACGTTCCGTTGATGGAGAACCACCCCTCCGAAGCCGTGCTCACCAACGTGCTCGGCACCGTCAACGTCGCCACCGCCGCCCGCGAGGCTGGGGCGCAGCGGTTCGTCCTGGTGTCGACCGACAAGGCGGTCAATCCGTCGAACGTGATGGGCGCGTCGAAGCGAGCGGCGGAAATGTTCGTCCAGGCCCTCGACCACGAAGGCGGCGCGATGCGCGCGGTCTCGGTGCGGTTCGGCAACGTGCTCGGCTCGGCCGGGTCGGTGGTGCCGCTGTTCGAGCGCCAGATCGCGCGCGGCGGGCCGTTGACGATCACTCACCCGGAGATCACCCGCTACTTCATGACCGTCGAGGAGGCGAGCTCTCTGGTGCTGCAGACCGCGGCGCTCGCCGAGGTCTTCCAAGAGCGCGGCGGCGGCGTGTTCGTGCTCGACATGGGCGAACCGGTGCTGATCGAGAACCTCGCCCGCCAGCTGTGCCGCCTGCGCGGCCTGGAGCCCGACAAGGACATCGCCCTGGTGCACTCCGGTCTGCGGCCCGGCGAAAAGGTGCACGAGGACCTGTTCTACGATTCCGAGACCGTGCACTCGACCGAGGCCGACGGCGTGCTCGCGGCGCGGGCGGACTTGACGCCGATGGTCGACTTGCGGCCTCGCCTGATTACGCTGATCGACGCGGCGCGCGCCCGCGACCGCGAGGCGGTGCTGGCGTCGCTCGCCCTCCTGGCGCCGGCGTTTGCGAATCGCGGCGCGTGACCGCTTTCACCCTTTTCAGCGTCCGGCCGTTTCGTGGTAGCGACGGCCGGCGACGCTTCTGGCCCATGGATCGACATGACAACTGACGCTCTCGTCGCGGTTCGCCGCGCGTTGATCTCCGTTTCCGACAAATCCGGCCTGACCGCCCGCGCCCAGGCGCTGAGCGACTTGGGCGTCGAGCTGATCTCGACCGGGGGCACCCGCGCGGCCCTCGCCGAGGCCGGGCTCAAGGTCGCCGACGTCTCCGACGTCACCGGCTTTCCTGAAATCATGGACGGGCGGGTCAAGACGTTGCACCCCGGGGTGCACGGCGGCCTTCTCGCTCGCCGCGACGATCCCGACCACGTCAAGGCGATGCAGGCGCACGGCATCGCGCCGATCGATCTCCTGGTCGTCAATCTCTACCCGTTCGAGGCGACGGTCGCGAAAGGCGCGGACTTCGCGACCTGCGTCGAAAACATCGACATCGGCGGCCCGGCGATGATTCGCGCGGCGGCCAAGAACCACGCCCACGTCGCGGTGTGCGTCGACGGCGACGGGCTCGACTCGGTGATCGAAGAGATGCGCGCCCACGGCGGGGCGACGACGCTCGCGTTGCGCCGCCGGCTCGCCCAGGCCGCCTACGCGCGCACCGCCGCCTACGACGCCGCGATCGCGGGCTGGATGGCGCCGGCGCCGGGCGACCTGTTCGGCGCTTACGCGGCGATCGGCGGCGGCCGACTTCAAGGCCTTCGCTACGGCGAAAACCCGCACCAGCGCGCCGCCTTCTACGCGTTCGGCGCCCCGCGGCCGGGCGTGGCGACGGCGACGCAGCTGCAAGGCAAGGCGCTGTCCTACAACAACATCAACGACACCGACGCCGCGTTCGAGCTGGTCGCCGAGTTCGATCCCGCGGACGCCGCCGCGGTCGCCGTCATCAAGCACGCAAACCCGTGCGGCGTCGCGCTCGGCGCGTCCCTCGCGGAGGCCTACGAGTCCGCCCTCGCCTGCGACCCGGTGTCGGCCTTCGGCGGCGTCGTCGCGTTGAACCGGCCCCTTGACGGAGCCGCGGCGGAGGCGATCGCGCGCGTGTTCACCGAAGTCATCATCGCCCCCGGGGCCGACGCCGACGCCGTCAAGATTCTCGCCGCGAAGAAGAATCTTCGCCTCTTGGTTACCGCCGGCTTGCCGGACCCGGCGGCGCCGGCCGCCGCGGTGCGCACCGTCGCCGGCGGCTTCTTGTTGCAGGACAAGGATTCCGGACGAGTCGAGGCCGGCGATCTGAAGGTCGTCACCAAACGCGCGCCGAGCGAGGCGGAAATTAAGGACCTTCTGTTTGCATGGCGGGTGGCCAAACACGTGAAATCGACC
>JAJFFL010000063.1 GCA_021776705.1 Alphaproteobacteria bacterium | reverse complement strand
CGGCGCCACGTTGATGACGAAGAACGGCAGCGGAATGATCCTCAACATCACGAGGTAGCTGAACGCGTCCTTTTCGAATCCGGTCTTGAACTGGTCCAGCCGCGAGCCCGCCTTGGCGCGCAAGGCGTCGCGCAGCGCGGTGCGGGCCGCGAGAAAAATCAGGGTCGCGCCCGTGGTCGCCCCGATCCAGGAATAGATTCCGCCAAGCCACCAACCGAACAAGAGCCCCCCGGCGATGGTGAACCACAAGGCTCCTGGGACCGAAATCGTCACCGCGAGCGAGTAAAAAATCACGAAACAGGCGCCGGACAAGACCGGATGGTCCGCCACCCAGGCCTTCGTTTCGAGGTAGTGTTCGCTCAAGGCTTGCAACGACACATAGCGGTGAACGCCGGTCAAGTAGACCGCCGCCAGCGCCGCCGCGATCAGGACGGCGGGCGCGAACCGCCGCCACCGCGAGGCGCGGCCTGGTTCGTCCGTGTTCGAGGCCGACGGCATGGGCTCTCCGGGAGTCTTCGCCTTACCTCTAGCCGCGTTCCGGCCCCGCGTCGCGTCACGTGCGCGAAAACACGCTCAAAGCCCCGTGAAACCGGGCGCTTGACGTCAGCGCGGTCTTTGCGTAGCTACCGCGGCTCGCCTCGCACACGACCGACGCCGGAGCAGACCCGTGAAACGCACCTATCAGCCGAGCAAGCTCGTTCGTAAGCGGCGTCACGGTTTCCGCGCGCGCATGGCGACCAAGTCCGGCCAGAAGATCCTGGCCCGGCGCCGGGCCAAAGGCCGCAAGAAGCTTTCGGCCTGAGCGGGCCGGCGGCCGTGGGCCGGCTGACGCGCCGGCGCGAATTTCTCTATGTGGCGAAAGGCGATCACGCAGCCGGACGGTCCGTCGTGGTGCAGGCGCGCGCCAACGCGGACGCCGGACCGGGGTGCCGTTTCGGAGTCACCGCGACCAAGAAGATCGGCGGGGCCGTCATCCGCAACCGGGCCAAGCGGCGACTGCGGGCGGCGGCCCGGGCGCTTTTGCCGGTCCTCGGGCGGCCCGGAGTCGACTATGTGTTCATCGCGCGCGCGGCGACGCCGACGTGCGCCTGGGAGCGATTGCTTGACGACGTGAAAAGCGCGTTGGTAAGCCTCGCGCCGGCCGCGACACGCGTCGCCGGCGGCCGTTCCCCTGAAACGGGTTGAGGACCTCGCCGATGGGCGAACAGCGCAATTTCATTCTTTTCATCGTGCTCGCGCTTGCGATCTACGGGGTCTACTACACCTTCGTCGTCGGCCCGACCCAGGAGCGCCTGGCCGCCGAACGCGCCGCCCAAGAAGCCGCCGTCGTCGAGACCGTCGACGACGGGCTGCCGACCGCCGAACCGGCTGAAAACCTCGACGCCGCGGAATTCGTCACCCGCGCTTCGGCGCTCGCCGCCACCGAGCGAGTCGACATCCGCACGCCGTCGGTGGCCGGCTCGCTGTCGCTCGTCGGCGCCAAGATCGACGATCTGGCGCTGCTCGATTATCACGAGACCGTCGACCCGGAATCGCCGGTCGTCACGCTGTTCAACCCGGCCGGCGGGCCGGAGGCCTACTACGCCCTTCACGGCTGGCTTTCGATCGGCGGCGGCGACTTGGAATTGCCGGGCAAGGACACGCCGTGGCGGCTCGCCGCCGACAGCCCGAGCGTCTTGACGCCCGGCACGCCGGTGAAGCTGCGCTACGTCACCCAGCAAGGCCTCGAATTCGAGCGCACGATCTCGGTCGACGACAGGTACATGTTCACGATCCGCGACGTCGTCACCAACCGGTCGAGCGCCGCCGTGACCCTGAAGCCGTACGGCGTCGTGCGCCGCGTCGGCCTGCCGGATTCGCTGCGCAACTTCTACATCCTGCACGAAGGCATGGTCGGCGTGCTCGACAACAAGCTCTTGCTGAGAAAATACAAAAAACTTGAGAAAGACGGCGACGTCGAGCGCGAAAGCCAAGGCGGCTGGCTCGGCATCACCGACAAGTACTGGCTCGCCGCCCTGGTCCCGCATCCGGAGCGCAACACCGGCCGGTTCTCAACCTCGATGGTCGGCGGCAACCGGATCTACCAGGCCGACTACGTGATGGACGCGATCGCCGTCGACCCGGGCAAGCTGGTCGAGGTCAAGACGCTGTTGTTCGCCGGCGCCAAGCGCACCGAGCTGCTGCAGGACTACGAACGCGAACTCGACATCGCGAAGTTCGACATGGCGATCGACTGGGGCAACTTCTGGTTTTTGACGCGCCCGTTCTTCAGCATGTTGCACGCCTTCGCGACCTTCACCGGATCGTTCGCCGCCGCCATCTTGATGCTGACGATCGTGGTCAAGGCGGTGTTCTTTCCGATCGCCAACATGTCCTACAAGGCGATGGCGCGGATGAAGGGGCTGCAGCCGAAGATCACCGAACTGCGCGAGCGCTTCAAAGCCGACCCGCAGCGCCAGCAGAAAGAAATGGTGGCGCTGTACCAGCGCGAGAAGGTCAATCCGCTGGCCGGCTGCTTGCCGTTGATTCCGCAGATGATCGTGTTCTTCGCCCTGTACAAGACGCTCGTGGTCACGATCGAAATGCGGCACGCCGCGTTTCCGGGCTGGATCCAGGACATGTCGGCGCGCGACCCGACGAACATGTGGAACGTTTTCGGGCTGTTGCCGTATGACCCGGCCAGCGTTCCCTTGATCGGCGGCCTGCTCGCCGGCTCCCTCGGCATCGGCGCCCTGGCGCTGATCTACGGGCTGACCATGGGGGCCATGCAAACCCTGAATCCGCCGCCGCCGGACCCGACCCAGGCGAAGATCTTCGCGTTCATGCCGATCATTTTCACCTTCATTCTGGCGCCGTTCGCCGCCGGTCTTTTGATTTACTGGATCTGGAACAACGTCCTGTCGTTCGCGCAGCAGTATCTGATCATGCGCCGGCAAGGCGTCGACACGCCGATCGGCAGCTTCCTGGCGAACAACTACAAGCGGGTGCGAAGATTGATCAAACCGACGTCTTCGGGAGGCGACAGCTGAGCGAGGCCGACGAGGCGCGCGTGCTGGAAGCCGGGCGCCTGCTGTTCGCCCGCCCGATCACGTTCGTGCGCGGCGTCGTCGCGCTTGAGAATCTGCCCGAGGGCGACCGCCCGGAGGTCGCCTTCGCCGGACGCTCGAACGTTGGCAAATCGAGCTTGATCAACGCCTTGACCAACCGCAAAAACCTCGCCCGCTCCTCCAACGAACCGGGACGCACGCGCGAGCTCAATTTCTTCGACCTCGACGGCGTCGCCTATCTCGTCGACCTGCCGGGCTACGGCTACGCCAAAGCCTCGAAGACCGCGATCAAGGCGTGGACCGGGCTGACGCGGAACTACTTGCGCGGGCGCGCCAATCTGAAACGCGTGTTCTTGCTCGTCGACGGCCGCCACGGCCTCAAGCCCAACGACCTTGAAGTGATGACCTCGCTCGACGAAGCTGCGGTCGCCTACCAAATCGTTTTGACCAAGATCGACAAGATCAAAGCCGGAGATCGCGAGGCCGTGACGGCGAAAACCGCGGACGCGATCGGCCGCCGACCGGCGGCTCATCCGAGCCTGCTTGTCACCTCGAGCCAGAGCGGTCATGGAATCGCCGAATTGCGCGCCGAAATCGCTGATCTCGGGGCGTCGACCGGCACATGACGGACTTCACGGGACCGCACATGATCCTTCGGCCTCTCGCCCTCGCCGCGCTGGCGTTCGCCGCCGCCCTCGTCGCCGCCCCGGCGGCCAGGGCCGACTGGACGCTGTGCAACGAAACCAGCTTCATTCTCGAAGCCGCGATCGCCTATCCGGAAGGCGACAAGCAGGTCACCGAAGGCTGGACGCGGCTGCGCCCGAGCGAATGCAAGGTCGCCAAGCGGGGGCCGTTGAACTTCGGCACCCATCACCTCTACGCGCGCTCCTCGCCGGCGCACCGCGGCGGCCTGCGAGAATGGGCCGGCGCGACGCCGTTGTGCGTCGACGCGGGAGACTTCTCCATCGCCGGCGAAGCTCTGTGCGAAGACGTCGGTTTCGAGACCCGGTTTTTCGTCGACATCGCGGTGTTGGCGCCCAACAAGACGACGTCGTTCACCGAGCCGTCGGTCGACGGTCCGGCGGTGGAGCGCGACCCCGACCGCACCCGCACCGCGGGGCTGCAGCGCCTGTTGCGCGACAACGATCTCGGCGACATCCGCGTCATCGACGGCTACGCCGGCCGCCGCACCTCGCGGGCGATCCAAACTTTCATCAGCCAGCAGGGCCTGGCCGACGCCCCGGACGACTTGGGGCTGATGAATCTCCTCGAACGCTCCGCCCTGCTGCGCGCCGACAACGTCGGCCTGAAGCTGTGCAACGACGCCGACGAGCGCATCTGGACCGCGGTCGCAAAACGCCGCGGCGACACCTGGGAATCACGCGGCTGGTGGCTGTTGGCCCCGGACCAGTGCGCCAAGGTGATCAACGAAAAACTCGATCAGTCGGCCTACTACGTCTACGCGGCGGCCCGCGACGACCTCGGCGACCGGCCGCTGGTGACCGGCGAAGAGGCCTTCTGCCTCGCGGAGACGCGGTTCGCGATCCTCGGCCGCGATTCCTGCGAGGACCGCGGCTACCTGCGCGGGCGCTTCACCGCCGTCCTGGTCCAAGACCGGCCTTCGATCACGCTCGAGTTCGAGCAAGACGACTTCGCGCGGCCGCGGCCGTCGACGCTGCGGCGATGACGTCGCGGCCCGACTTCACGCACGTCGACGCCTGGGTTTTCGACCTCGACAACACGCTCTACCCCTCCGAATGCGATTTGTTCGCCCAGATCGACGACAAGATGACCGCCTACGTCGCGGCGGCCCTGGGGCTTGAACGCGACGCGGCGCGGGAGATCCAAAAGCGGTACTACGCCGAACACGGCACGACGTTGAACGGCTTGATGACGGTCCATGGGCTGGCGCCCGGCGACTACCTCGACGCCGTTCACGACATCGACCTTTCGCCGGTCGAGCCGTGCGCCGTGCTGCGCGCCAACATCGCGTCGTTGCCGGGGCGCAAATTCGTGTTCACGAACGGCAGCCGCGCGCACGCCGAACGGGTGACCGAAAAGCGCGGCCTGTCCGGGCTTTTCGACGGCATGTTCGACATCGCCGCGGCCGGCTACGCGCCCAAGCCGCTTCCCGACGCCTATACGCGATTTCTCGACGCGTTCGAGATCGAGCCGTCGCGCGCGGCCATGTTCGAGGACATTCCCCGCAACCTCGCCTGCCCGTTCGAACTCGGCTTCACCACGGTGCTCGTGCGCACCGAAAAGGACTGGAGCTCCGAACCCGCCGTCGCGCGCCCCGCCGCCGCCGGCGACGTGCACGACCACATCCACCACGTCACCGACGATCTGGGCGGATTCCTCGGCGACGTGCGGCTGCGGCCGACCGCGGCCTGAGCGCCGTCGTCACGAGCCTGTGACCGCGCCTGGCCGGCGCCGGGGCGCGGCCTATGTTAGGTTTCCGGCAGCTGACGAGGTTTCCCCCCATGTTGATCAAGCGCCGCACACCTTGGACGTTGACCGAAAACGACGTCACGCCGAAGTCCATGTACCTGTCCCGGCGGCGTTTGATGGCGTCGTTCGGGGCCGCCGGGATCGCGGCGTGCGGCCCGCGCGGCGAGGCCGCCGGCGCGGCGCAGGAGGCCGAAACCGGGCTGCGGTTTACGAAGACGGATTACTTCCCGGCGGGCGACCTTACCCCCGTCGAAGCAGTCACCGGTTACAACAATTTCTACGAATTCGGGACCGGAAAATCCGACCCCGCCCGAAGTTCCGGTAGACTGACGACCAAGCCCTGGACCGTCGCCGTCGAGGGCCACGCCGAGCGCACGGGAACCTTCGCCCTTGAAGACCTGGTCGACTTCAACCGTCTCGAAGAACGCATCTACCGGCTGCGCTGCGTCGAGGCCTGGTCGATGGTCATTCCTTGGGTGGGCGTGCCGCTGGCGGACGTTCTGGCGTCGTTCAACCCGACCTCGGACGCCAAGTACGTGGCGTTCGAGACCTACCTCAACCGCGACGAAATGCCGGGCGTGCGCTGGCCGGTGCTCGACTGGCCGTACGTCGAGGGTCTGCGAATGGACGAAGCGACGCACCCGCTCGCCTTTCTCGCGGTCGGCCTCTACGGCGACGTCTTGCCGAACCAGAACGGCGCCCCGCTGCGGCTCGTCGTGCCCTGGAAATACGGGTTCAAGTCGATCAAATCGATCGTGCGCATCCGCTTCGAGTCGGAACAGCCGCCGACGTCCTGGAACAAGTCCGCGGCGCGCGAATACGGCTTCTACTCCAACGTCAATCCGAACGTCGATCATCCGCGGTGGAGCCAGGCGTCGGAGCGCGTCATCGGCGGCGGTTCGCTGTTCGCGCGCCGCGACACCGACATGTTCAACGGCTACGCCGACGCCGTCGCCGGCCTCTACGCCGGCATGGATCTCGCGAAAAACTATTGAACCCGCCGCCGCCGCGCATGGCTGATCTGAACGCCTTCGCGAAAGCCGCCCTGAAGCCGGCCGTCTTCTGGCTCCTCGCCGCGCCGCTCTTGTGGCTGGCGTGGCAATGGACGGCGATGTTCGCCGGCTGGCCGCACACGCTCGGCTTCAACCCGATCGAGACCACCCACCATTTCCTCGGCGAAACCGCCCTGCGGGTGCTCTTGATCACGCTCGCGGTGACGCCGTTTCGCGACCTCACCGGCTGGGCTCCGATCCTGCGCGTGCGCCGCCGCATCGGCCTGTTCGCCTTCGGCTACGCGGCGCTGCACGTCTCCGCCTATCTCGGTCTCGACCTGATGTTTTCGCTCCGCGACCTGTGGGCTGACGTGGTCAAGCGCCGCTACATCACGCTGGGCATGGCGGCGTTCGTGCTTCTCGTTCCGCTCGCGATCACATCGCGCAACGACATGATCAAGCGCCTCGGCGCGCTGCGCTGGCGGCGGCTGCACATGCTGGTCTATCCGATCGCGGTCCTGGCGGTCGCGCACCATTGGCTGATGGAAAAGGGCAATCAGCCCGGGCCGTGGGCTCACGCGGCGATCCTGGCGTTGCTGCTCGGCTGGCGGGTGCAGCGGGCGGCGCGGACCCGGATCGCCAAACGCCGGGCGCCCGCGGCGCGCGCCTAGGCCTGCTCCGACTCGAACAGCTTGACGTATTCGCCGTAGCCCTGGGCCGCGAGCTGGTCCTTGGGAATGAAGCGCAACGCCGCGGAATTGATGCAATAGCGCAAGCCGCCGGTGTCGCGCGGGCCGTCCTCGAAGACGTGGCCGAGGTGGCTGTCGGCGTTGGCCGAGCGGACCTCGGTGCGGCGCATGCCGTGGCTGACGTCGACCTTTTCGGCGACGTGCGCGGCGTCGGCGGGCTTGGTGAAGCTCGGCCAGCCGCAGCCGGAATCGAACTTGTCGAGCGACGTGAACAGCGGTTCGCCGGAGACGATGTCGACGTAAAGCCCGTCTTCCTTGTGGTCCCAGAAATCGTTGCGGAATGGCGGCTCGGTGCCGTTTTTCTGGGTCACGGCGCGTTGTTCCGGGGTCAGCTTGGCGACGGCGTCGGCGGTCTTGGCGTAGGTCTTCTTGGAGGTCATGAACGCGTTCCCTGCTCGCTACGTCGCTGATATGAGCGCGCAAACCGGGCGCCGCCAAGGCGCGTGCGGCGATTTGACCGCGCGGCGGCGACGGCTAAGTTCCGCGCCTCGCATCACGGAGCCGCGCATGACCACCGATTTCGCCGCCGCCGAACGCCTCATCGACGACGCCTGGGAAGGCCGCGACGCCCTCGCCAACCGCGGCGACCTCGACGCGGTCCGCGCCGCCGTCGACGCCGTGGTCGACGGCCTCGACACCGGCCGCCTGCGGGTCGCCGAGCCGGACGGCGACGGCGGCTGGACGGTGCATCAATGGATCAAGAAGGCGGTGCTGTTGTCGTTCCGCCTGTTTCCGATGCGCGCCTTCGGAGCCGCCGACGACGGCCTGTGCCGCGCCTACGACAAAGTGCCGCACAAGACCGCGGGCTGGGACGCGGCGGCGTTCGAGGCGGCCGGCTTCCGGGCCGCGCCGCCGACGGCGGTGCGCCGCGGCGCCTACGTGGCCCCGGGCGCGGTCTTGATGCCATGCTACGTCAACATCGGCGCGCGGGTCGGCGAAGGGACGATGATCGACACCTGGTCGACGGTCGGCTCCTGCGCCCAGATCGGGAAAAATTGCCACATCTCCGGCGGCGTCGGGATCGGCGGCGTGCTCGAGCCGCTGCAGGCCGCGCCGGTGATCGTCGAAGACAACGTGTTCGTCGGCGCCCGCTCGGAAGTCGCCGAGGGCGTGATCGTGCGCCAGGGCGCGGTGATCTCGATGGGCGTGTTTCTCGGGGCCTCGACCAAGATCGTCGACCGCGCCACCGGCGCGGTGACGCGGGGCGAGATTCCGCCCTACGCCGTCGTCGTTCCCGGGGCCCTGCCGGACCCGGACGGCGGGCCCAGCCTGGCCTGCGCGGTGATCGTCAAACGGGTCGACGAACGCACCCGCTCGAAAACCGGCGTCAACGAGTTGCTGCGGGGATTTTGACCGCCGTATCCGCGCTGACCCGACGTCGGACAGAGACCCGCTTGCCCCCCTCGACCCGGCCGCTTGCCCCCCTCGTTTGGGCGCCGGACCCGCTCGAGAATCCGCCCGCGGCGCTGCCGCGTCTCGCCGCGCGCTAGGCCGCCTCGGCCAGGGCCGCGACCTGCTCGGCCGCCTTCGCCTTGGCCGCGTCGGGATCGGCCGTCAGCCGGTCGGCGACGACGAATTCGACGTCGGTGATTCCGACGAAGCCGAGAACGTGGCGCAGATAGCTCGACGCGAAGTCGACCGCCGAGCCGACGGCGACGCCGCCGGAGGCGATGACGACGTAGGCCTTCTTGCCGGTCAACAAGCCGACCGGGCCGTCGGCGGTGTAGCGGAACGTCAGCCGCGCCCGGGCGACCTGGTCGATCCAAGCCTTGAGCGCGGCGGGAACGCCGAAATTGTAGATCGGCGCGCCGATGACGATCGCGTCGGCGGACTGGAGTTCGGCGACGAGCGCGTCCGAGGCGGCGAGCGCGGCCTGCTGGGCCGGACGGCGTTCGGCGGGGTCGGTGAAATTGGCGTCGACCCAGGCGGCGTCGACGAACGCCGGCGGCGTTTTGGCGAGGTCGCGGTCGATGACCGCGGTCTGCGGCCCGGCGAGGCGGGCGACGACCCGGTCGACGAACGCGCGGCTGACGGAGCCGTCGGTGCGGGCCGAAGCGTTGAGCTTCAAGATCGTGCGTGGCGCGGCGGACATGGTCGCCTCCTTGTTTGTGCGTTGGAGGCCATATGGTCTTTTATATTTTCGAATGAACCGGGCCATTTCGACTAAGGCTTTTGCCAAATTGGATACAATCCGACCGCGTTTTGACGGAGACTCGCGCCGCATGGACTCCGCGCCCAAAAGCCCGCCGCCTCGGACGCGGGCCGCGGGGCCGCGCCCTTTCCAAAACCGCCGACCGCCGCTACGTCTCAGCGCATGACGCTCGCCGCGCCTTCGGTCATCGACGCCGTCGCGTTCGCCCGCGACCTGATCCGCCTGCCGTCGGTGACCCCGGCGGAGGCGGGCACGCTCGACCTGTTGCAGGAGACGCTGGCGCGGATGGGGTTCGCGTGCCACCGCCACCGCTTCGAGGAGGTCGACAACCTCTACGCGCGCCTCGGAACCGAGGCCCCGAACTTCTGCTTCGCCGGCCACGTCGACGTGGTGCCGCCGGGCGACGAGTCGATGTGGTCGACCGGGCCGTTCGAGGCCGAGATCCACGACCAGCAACTGTGGGGCCGCGGCGCCGCCGACATGAAGGGCGCCATCGCCGCGTTCGTCGCCGCGGTGTCGACGCACTTGGCCGACAAGGGCCGCCCCGCGGGATCGATCTCGTTCCTGATCACCGGCGACGAGGAAGGCCCGGCCGTCAACGGCACCAAGAAGCTGCTCGCGGCGATCGAAAAGGCCGGCGAGACTCTCGACCACTGCCTCGTCGGCGAACCGACGAGCGTCAACTACGTCGGCGACGCCGTGAAGGTCGGCCGCCGCGGCTCCCTCAACGCGGTGGTCAAGGTGCGCGGCCGCCAGGGCCACGTCGCCTACCCCGAACGGGCCGAGAATCCGATCCCGGTGCTGCTCGAATTTCTCGCCCGGCTGATGGCGCGCCCGCTCGACAGCGGCGCGCCGCATTTTCAGCCGTCGAACCTCGAGGTCACCTCCGTCGACGTCGGCAACCCGGCCCACAACATCATCCCCGCGACGGCGACGGCGAAGTTCAACATCCGCTTCAACACCACCCACACCGGCGAAGCCCTGGAGCGCTGGATCCAGGCCGAGCGCGCGTCGGTGGACATGGGGTTCAACGGCGACATCGAGCTCGACCTGAAGACCACCGGCGAAGCCTTTCTCACCCACGCCGGCCCGTTCACGGAGCTGCTGCAGGACGCGGTCGAGGAAGAGACCGGGCGCCGCCCCGTGCTCTCGACCGGCGGCGGCACCTCGGACGCGCGCTTCATCAAGGACGTCGCCCCGGTCGCCGAGATCGGACTCAGCGGCGCCACGATGCACAAGGTCGACGAGCACGTCGCGGTCGCCGACATCGAAACCCTGACCCGCATCTACGCCCGCGTCCTGGCGCTCTACTTCGCGCGCCGGCCGGCATGATCTCGGACGCGCGGCGGGGGTTCGCCGGCGTCTGGGCCTTGCTGCGCGGCGATCCGGAATTTCCGAAATTCTTCGACGTCGGCGCGGCCGGATTCGTGCGCTCGTTCGCGGCGGCGGTGCTGTCGGCGCCGATCTACATCTTCGTGGTCGCGGCCGTCGACCGCGCCGCCGGAACGCTCGCGCCGGGCTCGGAGCCGGTCAATCTGGTGTTGTACGAAACCGTCAAGTTCGCGGTGATGTGGTCCGCTCTGCCGGTGACCGCGCCGCTGCTGCTGCGGCTGGCCGGACTCGACCGCACCCTCTTCAGCCCCTGGGTCGTGGTCCACAATTGGACCCTGTTCGTGCTGCACTTCTTGATGGCGTCGAGCTGGCTGCTGTATCTCGTCGGCGTGCTCGACGCGGAGACCGCCCTGCGCATGCACGTCAGCGTCTATCTGCCGGTGACGGCGGTGATTCACTGGCGCGTCACCAAGGCGGTGCTCAACGTCGGCTGGTCGATGAGCGGCGCCTTGGCCTTCGCCCACGTCCTGTTCTCGCTGATCGGCCAACTCCTGGTGAACCGCGTCCTGCAAGGCTAGCGGCGGCCGCGGTCCGGACGACGCGGGCGGCGCGCGACGTGGCGGAAATTGGACATCCCCCGCGGGACATCGCGGTCGCCCGTCGGCGCTCTCCTGGCCGCCGCCCGCGCCGTCGACGTCGTCGCGGATCTTATTTTTCCGCCGGGCCTTTGGTCAGCCAAACCAAGGCGTGCGCGAACACGACGGCGTACAGCACGTGCCCGACAAGCGACGCCCACGTGTTGGCGATCCACCCGAGCATGACGGGCCGCCCCGCCAACGGCGCGAGAACGGCCTGCGCGACCAACCACAGAATCACGCCGTAAACCGCGGCGGGGATCAGCGTCGTTTTGAATCCGATCGCCGCCCGGGCGACGACGAACAGCAACGGGAAGATCAAGATTCCCGCCGCCAAGTGGAGGCTGACCGCGAGAACGACGGAGATGTCGACGTGCAGCAACGACCGGGCGAGATCGGCGACCAGGACGTCGGGCCGCATCGGCTTGCCGAGCGTCGCCGGCACGATCCACCACGCGAAGAATTCGAGCGCCAGTTCGCCGACGCCGCCGGCGGCCACCAGCGTCAGTAGGTTTTCGCGGCGGAACAGACGCGCGTATTTTGATCCATCGACGTTCACGACCGGCTCTCCTGACCTCTAGAATTTTTCGCATTCGGTTGTAGCGCGTCACCGCGTTCGCGCCATGCCCAGGCGTCGCCACGTCGTCCCTGGATGTCCAACATGTTGGACATTCCCGCTCGCTCTATGTAAAACACTTTTTACGTGGTCGGACGCCGGGTCCGGCGCTCGAACGAGGGATGTCGCATGACCCGATCGGAGCAGCACGCCTGGGCCTCGCTGGCCGCCAACGGGCTGATCTTCTTTTATTTCCAGCACCGCATGCTCGACGGGTGGGCGGTCGCCGATCTGGCGCCGAAGCAGATGATCTGGACCTACGTCGCGATCGTCGTCGCCGTCGTCGTGTTCGAAAGCGTGATCGCCGGCGTGCTCGCCGCGCGCGCCGCGCGGGCCCCGGAGCGGGTCGTCGAGGACGAACGCGACCAGGCGATCCAGGCGGCGGCGAACAACCGCGAGCACTGGTTCATCGCCGCGGCGATCAACATTCTCGTGATCCAGCTCTTGGCCGACCTCGCCTACCCGGGCCACGTGTTTCCGCGCGTGGACCTGACGCGCCCGGAGACGATCTTCTTCATCCTGTTCGCGACCCTGTTCGCCGGCCACGCGGTGAAGCTGGCGTCGGTCATCGTCGCCTACCGGCGATGAGCCCGGCGGCGGCCCGCGGCCGCGTCACCAACCGCATCAAGGCGCTGCGCGTCGGCGCCGGCCTGACCCAGCAGGAGCTCGCCGACCGGGCCCGCGCCACGCGCCAAACCATCCTCGCGGTGGAAGCCGAAAAGTACGCGCCGTCGCTGGAGCTGGCGTTCCGCATCGCGCGGGTGTTGAACGCGCCGTTCGAGGAGGTGTTCGGCTACGTCGACGACGGGTAGTCGACGCGCACGAGATACAGCCCGTCGGGCGGCGCGACCGGCCCGCAGGCGGCGCGGTCGGCGGCGGTCAGGGCGCGCCCGATCGCCGCGGTCGACCACTTGCCGCGCCCGACCTCGACCAGGGAGCCGACGATCGAGCGCACCTGGCGGTGCAGGAACGACCGCGCCGCGCAGCTCACCTGCACCTCGCCGCCGAGCCGCGCCACGGCGATCGCGTCGAGCGTCTTCACCGGGTCGTCGGCCTGGCAGCGGGCGTCGCGGAAGGTCGAGAAGTCGTGACGGCCGGCGAGCGCCTGGGCGGCGGCGTGCATCGCCTCGGCGTCGAGCGCAAAGGACGTCCGCCACGCCTTGCCGCGCTCGAGCGTCAACGGCGACCGGCGGTCGATGAGTCGGTAGATGTAAGCCCGGCCGACCGCTGAGAACCGGGCGTGGAAACCGTCCGCCGCCGGCTCCGCCGCGAGCACCGCGATCGGGTGCGGCCGCAAATGGTGGTTGATCGCGTCGCGCACGGTGTCGCCGGGAAGGTCCTTGGCGAGGTCGACGTGCGCGACCTGCCCGAGGGCGTGCACGCCGGCGTCGGTGCGGCCGGCCCCGTGAACCACGCACGGCGCTTCGGCGAGCGCGGCGCAGGCGTCCTCGAGCGCCACCTGCACCGACGGCCCGTTGTCCTGGCGCTGCCAGCCGACGTAGGGCCCGCCGTCGTATTCGATCGTAAGCTTGTAGCGCGGCATGGGGGGCGTTTACGCGAGGACGAAGGCCGAGCCTAGAGGGCGCGGCGGGCGGACGCCGGTCGTCTTCCGGCGCCCTTCGTCGCAGAGAGCTAAACATTCTCGGCGCGCGCTTCACACTGGCGCGGTGATTCGAATCGCCGCGAGACCGCCATGACCGAGACGCCCGCCCCGCCGATCCCGCGCGTCAACGCCGTCGACTTGCTGCGCGGCCTGGTGATCATCCTGATGGCGCTGGACCACGCGCGCGCCGTGTGGACGGTCTACGGCTACGGCCCGACGGATCTCGATCAGACGACGACGGCGTTTTTCCTGTCGCGCTGGGTGACCCATTTCTGCGCCCCGGCGTTCGTGTTCCTGACCGGCGTCAGCGCGTGGCTGCATCTCAACAACAAGGGTCTGAGCAAGTCCGCCCTGTCCGGCTTTCTGGTCACCCGCGGCCTGTGGCTGATCGCCGTCGAGGCGACGATCATCTCGTTCTCGTGGAGCTACGATCTCGACTGGATCACGTTCCAGGTCCTGTTCGCGATCGGCGCGGCGATGATCGCGCTCGCCGGCCTGATCCATCTGCCGCGCGTCGCGATCGCCGTCGTCGGCGCCCTTCTCGTCGTCGGCCACAACGCGCTCGATCCGATCGACGCGGCGCAGTTCGGCGATCTGTCCTGGGTGTGGGCGATGCTGCACGACGGCGGGCCGCTGCAATGGGCCGAGTCCGGACCCTGGCAGGGCGTCTGGTTCGTCTATCCGTTGATCCCGTGGGTCGGCGTCATCGCGCTCGGCTACGCCGCCGCGCCGCTGTTCAGCTTGCCGGCAGCGCAGC
>JAJFFL010000062.1 GCA_021776705.1 Alphaproteobacteria bacterium | reverse complement strand
ACTCCGTAACGCCCGCGAGCCGCGCACGGAGACGTGTGTGAACGCAAACAAGATGCAAACGTTCCGCCACGCACACAATTTTTTCGTACACTGGTTTATCGGCGCAAGCCATATGGGTGCTGGCATTCTCCTGCGCACGTTGCAAAGAAACCACGGCCCGATAAGGGTTTTCATAGCTTTCAACTGCTTGAGCCGGGGCTCTCCGGAAGCTAAGAGGCCGCCACGTCTTTCAGGCCGGGCGTTCCCGCCTGGCCGCCGATTTCAGGAAATCAGCCTTAATGACTGCGTCCTCCGTTACCGCGCTTTCGCCGAACACGTTTGAATTTGAAACGCTTCCGTTGGTGAGGCCGGAGGGGTTTCGCGAGTACGACGCCCGTTGGTGGTTCGGAGTCGAAGGCTCCGACAAGCCGCCGGAGATCAATCTTTACGGCGTCCAGCTCCTGGGCGCCGCCCTCGGCACCTTGATCCACGAACTCGGCGCGCCGCCGAAAATGGTGACCGGACACGATTTTCGCAGCTATTCGCTGTCGATCAAGCAGGCCCTGACGGTCGGCCTGATGAGCGCCGGCGTCGAAGTGCTGGACATCGGCCTGGCGCTCAGCCCGACAGCCTATTTCGCCCAGTTCGACCTCGACGCCGCCTGCGTCGCCATGGTCACGGCCAGCCACAATGAAAACGGCTGGACGGGCGTGAAAATGGGCTGCGAGCGTCCGCTGACGTTCGGGCCGAAGGAGATGACTCGGCTGAAGGAGATCGTCCTCGGCGGCCACGCCATGACCCGGCCGGGCGGGTCCTACACCCGAATCGAGGGCGTGCGGGCGCGTTACCTGGAAGACTTGACGCGCGGCAAGACCCTGACCCGGAAGATCAAGGCCGTGGTCGCCTGCGGCAACGGCACCGCCGGGGCGTTCGCGCCTGACGCGCTGGCCGCCGTCGGGATCGACGTCGTGCCGCTCGACTGCGACCTCGACCACCGGTTTCCGCGCTACAACCCGAACCCGGAAGACCTCGTGATGCTGGAGGCCGTCGCCACGGCGGTGAAAAAGCACAAGGCCGACGTCGGTCTCTGCTTCGACGGCGACGGCGATCGTTGCGGCGTGGTCGACAACGAGGGCGAAACGATATTCGCCGACAAGATCGGCGTGATCCTGGCCCGCGACCTGGCGCGCCGCTACCCCAACGCGCGCTTCGTCGTCGACGTGAAGTCGACCGGCCTGTTCAACACCGACCCGGAACTCAAAGCCGCCGGCGCCAAGACCGAGTACTGGAAGACCGGCCACTCCTACATCAAGCGGCGCGCCAAGGAGACCGGCGCCATCGCCGGGTTCGAGAAATCGGGCCACTTCTTCCTGCAGCCGCCGATCGGGCGCGGCTACGACGACGGCATCGCGGCGGCGATCCTGGTGCTGCAAACGCTCGACGCCAACCCCGAGTCCTCGATGGCCGATTTGCGCCGCTCGTTGCCGCTGACCTGGTCGTCGCCGACGATGTCGCCGGAATGCCCGGACGACGAAAAATACGCCATCGTCGACGCCATCACACAGGACTACATCGCGCTGAGGAACGCCGGCGGCGCGATCCTCGGCCAGCCGATCGTCGATGTGATCACGGTCAACGGCGCCCGGGTGGTGCTCGAGGACGGCACTTGGGGGCTGGTTCGGGCGTCGTCGAACAAGCCCGGCTTGGTCGTGGTCGTGGAAAGCCCGACCTCGAAGGAAAACATGACGGCCATGTTCCGCGACATCGAAGCGCGGCTGGCCAAGCACCCTCAGGTCGGCGAGTTCGACCAGAAAATCTAGAGCTCTAGGAGGCCTGCGCCCATGCGCGTCGCGATGATCGGCACCGGCTACGTCGGCCTCGTTTCAGGGGCTTGCTTCGCCGACTTCGGCCACGACGTCACGTGCGTCGACAAGGACTCGACGAAAATCGACACGCTGCGCGGCGGCGGCATTCCGATCTTCGAGCCCGGCCTCGAACATCTGGTGGCGAAGAACGTGCGCGAGGGGCGTTTGGCTTTCGCCAAGGATCTCACCGACGCGGTGCGCGCCGCCGACGCGGTCTTCATCGCCGTCGGCACCCCGTCGCGGCGCGGCGACGGTTTCGCCGACCTTTCTTACGTCTACGCCGCGGCCGAGGAGATCGCCGCGGTGATGGACGGCTACACGGTGGTCGTGAACAAGTCGACGGTTCCGGTGGGGACCGGCGACGAGGTGGAGCGGCGAATTCGCGAGGCCCGTCCGGACGGCGATTTTTCGGTCGTCTCGAATCCGGAATTCTTGCGCGAAGGCGCCGCGATTGACGATTTCAAGCGCCCCGACCGAGTCGTCGTCGGCGCCGCGGACGAGCGCGCGCAGGACGTGATGCGCGAATTGTACCGGCCGCTATTCCTCAATGAGACGCCGATCCTGTTCACCAACCGGCGCACGTCGGAACTGATCAAGTACGCCGCCAACGCGTTCCTGGCGACCAAGATCACCTTCATCAACGAGGTCGCCGACTTGTGCGAGCGCGTCGGCGCGGACGTGCAGGCGGTGGCGCGCGGCATCGGGCTCGACAACCGCATCGGCGGCAAGTTTCTTCACGCCGGCCCCGGCTACGGCGGCTCGTGCTTCCCGAAGGACACGTTGGCGATCACCCGCACGGCGCAAGAATCCGACGCGCCGCTGCAGATCGTCGAGACCGTGATCCGCGTCAACGATCAGCGCAAGAAGGCGATGGCCGACAAGGTCATCCGCTCGTGCGGCGGCGACGTCTCCGGGATGACGGTCGCGGTTCTCGGCCTGACGTTCAAGCCCAACACCGACGACATGCGCGACGCGCCAAGTCTCGACATCGTGCCGGCGCTGCAGAAGGCCGGCGCGCGGGTGCGCGCCTTCGACCCCGAAGGCATGGCGGAGGCCAAGAACTTGTTGCAGGACTTGGTGTTCTGCGACGGCCCCTACCACGCCGTCGAAGGCGCCGACGCGGTGGTCATCATCACCGAGTGGAACCAGTTCCGCGCCCTCGACATGGAGCGGGTCAAGGCGATGATGAAGGGCGACGTCGTCGTCGATCTGCGCAACATCTACGACCCCGACGACATGCGCGAGCGCGGCTTCGTTTACGAATCCGTCGGCCGGCCGGCCGAAGCTCGGCCGTCGGCGACGTCGAGCAAGTAGGCGCTGTAAGGGTTGTTCGGGTTGTCTCCGGCGGCGGCCCTGAGCGCCGCGGCGTCGATCCAGCCGCGTCGGAACGCGATCTCCTCGACGCAGCCGATCTTGAGGCCCTGGCGGTGTTCGATCGTCCGCACGAATTCGCCGGCTTCGATCAGACTGTCGAAAGTGCCGGTGTCGAGCCAGGCGAACCCGCGCTCCAAGAGTTCGACGTGCAGCGCCCGTTCGTGCAGGTAGCGGCGGTTGAGGTCGGTGATCTCCAGTTCCCCGCGCGGCGACGGCGCCAGCTCCTTGGCGAAGCGGCTGGCGCGGCCGTCGTAGAAGTACAGGCCGGTCACCGCGAACCGCGATTTCGGCGCCGCCGGCTTTTCTTCGATGTCCTCGACCAGACCGGTTTCGTCGAACGAGACGACGCCGTAGCGCGTCGGATCCTGCACCTCGTAGCCGAACACCGTGGCCCCTTGGTCGCGCGCCCCGGCGCGTCCCAGGACGGCTTCGAACCCCTGGCCGAAAAACAGGTTGTCGCCGAGCACCATGACGCTCGGCGCGCCGGCCAGAAAGTCCTCGGCGAGCAGATAGGCCTGGGCGAGGCCCTCCGGCCGCGGCTGGACGATGAAGCGGAAGTCGACGCCGAAGCGCGCCCCGGTCCCCAACAGCTTGCGGAACGCGGCCTGGTCGTCGGGCGTCGTGATCACCGCGATCTCGCGCACCCCGGCGAGCATCAGCGCCGACAGCGGATAGTAGATCATCGGCTTGTCGTAGATCGGCAAAAGCTGCTTGGAGACCGCCGTCGTCAACGGGTGCAGCCGCGAGCCGGCGCCCCCGGCGAGGATGATGCCCTTGCGCGCCATCGCGTCAGGCGTGGCCGCGCATGACGTCCGCGAGGTCGCCGACGACGTCGCGGAGCAACCGCTCGTCGGCGTGCTCGCCCATGATCCGCACCAGCGGTTCGGTGCCCGATTTTCGGACCAGCAGGCGGCCCTGGTCGCCGAGCCGCGCTTCGGCTTCCTTGACGGCGTCCTTCACCGCTTTGACGTTCAGCGGCATCTTGCCGTTGTAGCGCACGTTCTCCAGCATCTGCGGCGCCGGCTTGAAGACGTTCAGGAGTTCGCTCGAAGGTTTGTCCTGGCCGACCAGCGCCGCGAGCACCTGCAGCGCCGCGATCAGGCCGTCTCCGGTGGTCGAGAAATCCGACAGCACGACGTGGCCCGACTGTTCGCCGCCGACGTTGTAGCCCTTGGCGCGCATGGCCTCGGTGACGTAGCGGTCGCCGACCTGGGTGCGTTCGAGCTTGAGACCGGCGCCGCCGAGATAGGTCTCGAGCCCCAGGTTGGACATCACGGTGGCGACGATACCCGGCTTGGACAAGCGGCCGGACTGTTTCCACGAGGTGGCGAGAAGGGCGAGGATCTGGTCGCCGTCGACGATCTGGCCTTCGTTGTCGCACACGATCACCCGGTCGGCGTCGCCGTCGAGCGCGATCCCGAGATCGGCGCGGTATTCGCGGACCTTGCGGGTCATCAGTTCCGGGTGCGTCGAGCCGCATTCCTCGTTGATGTTGAATCCGTCCGGCGCGACGCCGACGGGAAACACCTCCGCGCCGAGTTCGTAGAGCGCCGCCGGCGCGACCTTGTAGGCGGCGCCGTTGGCGCAATCGACGACGATCCGCAGACCGCTCAACGTCATCCGGCGCGGGAACGTCGCCTTGACGATTTCGACGTAGCGGGCCTGGGCGTCGTCGATGCGGCGCACCCGACCCAGCTTCTCCGGCGCCGCGAGGTCGTCCTCGAGTCCGGTGTCCATGAGGCTTTCGATTTCGAGTTCGGTCGCGTCGTCAAGCTTGCGCCCGTCCGGGCCGAACAATTTGAATCCGTTGTCGCGGTACGCGTTGTGCGACGCGGTGATCATCACGCCGAGGTCGGCGCGCAGGCTGCGCGTCATCATCGACACGCCCGGCGTCGGCAGCGGCCCGAACAGGCGCACGTCCATGCCCACCGAGGTGAACCCGGCGACCAGCGCCGGCTCCAGCATGTAGCCGGACAGGCGGGTGTCCTTGCCGATCACCACGAGATGGCGGCGGTCGCCGCCGTTGCGGAAGTGCTTGCCCGCCGCGAGGCCGAGCCGCAGCGCGGTCTCCGCCGTCATCGGCGGCTTGTTGGCCGTGCCTCGGACCCCGTCGGTGCCGAAATACTTCTTGGACATGCGCCTGACACTCCGATGCGGCGGCCATACTAGCGCCGTCATGGTGGAGGAATCCTTAGCCCTGACGTCGCGCCGTCATTCACTGAAACAGCATGTTATTCGCGTTTTAAGGCGTCCTGGATATTCATCCCGGGCACGGAACGCCACCCCGCAGCCGTTGCAAGGATTTTCCGCATGTGCGGCATCATCGCCATCGCCGGAGACCGTCCGGTCGCCGCCCGCCTGATCAGCGGCCTCAAGCGGCTGGAGTACCGCGGCTACGATTCCTCCGGAGTCGCCGTGGTCGGCGCCGACGGAAGCCTCAGCCGGCGCCGGGCGCCGGGCCGGATCACGGCCCTCGAGGCCGCGGTCGCCCAGGGCCCGATCGACGGCGTGCTCGGCATCGCCCACACCCGCTGGGCCACCCACGGCGCGCCGACCGAGACCAACGCCCATCCGCACCAGGCCGGCGGCGTCGCCGTCGTGCACAACGGAATCATCGAGAACTTCGCCGAGCTGCGCGCCGAATTGGCCGCCAAGGGCCGCACGTTCGCCACCGAGACCGACACCGAAGTCGTCGCCCACCTGATCGACGACGCGATCGCCGACGGTCTGGCCCCGGAAGACGCGGCGGCGCGCGCCATCCGCCGGCTGACCGGCGCCTTTGCGCTGGCGATCGCATTTCAGGGACGCGACGACCTGTTGGTCGGCGCGCGCAAGGGTTCGCCCCTGGTGCTCGGCCTCGGCGATGGCGAGACCTACCTCGGCTCGGACGCCATCGCCCTTGCGCCGTTCACCAACCGGGTCGTCTATCTCGAAGACGGCGACTGGGCGGTGTTGCGGCCGAGCGGATTTCAAGTCCACGACGCCGACGGCCGCCCCGTCGAGCGGCCGCTGATCGTCACCTCGGCTTCCGCCGCCGTGGCCGAAAAGGGAAACTACCGGCACTTCATGGAGAAGGAGATCCACGAGCAGCCGGAGACCGTCGCTCACACCCTGGCCGCCTACGTCGACGCCTCGGCCCTCGCCGCCCATCCGCGCGACGGACTGCGCTTCGCCGACATCGATCGCCTGGTGATCGTCGCCTGCGGCACCGCGAGCTACGCGGCGCAGATCGCCAAGTACTGGTTCGAGCGCTTCGCCGGCCTTCCGGTCGACGCCGACATTGGTTCCGAGTTTCGCTACCGCGCCCCGGCGCTGGTGAAGAACGCGCTCGCCCTCGCCATCTCGCAGTCCGGCGAAACCGCCGACACCCGCGCCGCGATCCTGGAATGCAAGCGGCAGGGCCTGGCCACGGCGGCGCTGGTCAACGTCGAGCATTCGACGATCGCGCGCGAAGTCGACACGGCGCTGCCGACGCTCGCCGGCCCGGAAATCGGCGTCGCCTCGACGAAAGCCTTCACCAGCCAGCTCGCCGCCCTCGCCGGTCTCGCGGTCGCCGCCGGCCGCGCGCGCGGC
>JAJFFL010000061.1 GCA_021776705.1 Alphaproteobacteria bacterium | reverse complement strand
GGCCGACGTCGCCGATCACCGCGAAACCGCCTTCGGCGGGGACGAAGGCGAGAAGCGAGTAGCGCCACGTCTCGTCCGCGCCCTCGTCGACTTCGGACGCGAAAATTCCGCCGCCGAGGTCGGCGATGCGCATGACGACTTCGACGTCGTTCTCGCCCGGACGGGTCTCAAGGTAGGTCTCGGACGGCTTGGTCAGCCCGACGCGGCCCTCTTTGAGCGAAAACCGCCGCCCCTGCCATTGGTAGGTCCGGCAATCGTCGAGAAGCCGCACGCCGCCGTCCGCGGCGCGCTCGGATTCGCAGTAGGTCCCGTCGTCGAGATCGGCGACGCGGGCCAGCGCCGCGTCGTCCACGACCTGGACTTGCGACCGGTAGCAGCCGGCGAGGCCGGCGAGCGCGAGGGCGGCGACGAGGGCGGCGCGGGCGTGGGTCATCGGTCGGCTCTCATTGGCCCGGCGCGCCGGCGACGGGCGGTTTGAATCGGTAGATCTTATAGGGTCCCGCTTCGGCCATGTGGTCCGAAGACCGCAGCAGCACATGCGGCAGCGCGCTGTCGGCGAGATAGGCGTTGCCGTCGGGCCCGAAGCTCAAGCTGTCGGCCCAGCGCACGCGGCCGTCCTTGATGATCGTCTCCAGCGCGCCGTCCGCGGCGACGCGCAAGACCGCGCCGTGCTCCACGTCGGTGACCAGAACGCCGCCTTCGGCGTCGGCCGACATGCCGTCGCTCAACGGCTTGCGGCCGATCGTGTCGACGGCCGCGGCGACGTCCTCCTCCGACAGCTTGGCGTTGATCAAGGCGTTGGTGTCGACCTGATAGAGGACGCCGGAATTCATCGCGCCGTACGCCAGCCAGCGGCCGTCCTCCGACACCGCCAAGCCGTCGACGCCGGCGCGCAGATCCATGACGCCGAAGAAAAACCGCATCGCGCGTTCCGGCGTCCGCACGACGTAGTTCTTCGGGCGCACCGATTCATGTCCCGACAACACCCGACGGCCGAACCCGCGCTGCACGTCGTAGACGACCAGGGCGGGGTCGCGGCGCCAGAAGCTGGCGTCGGCGATGTAGACGTAGAGTCCGTCCGGGCTGACCTGCAGGTCCTGCAGCATCGAACCCAAGGGGGCGACGTCGTCGGGAAAATAGTGCGAATGCACAAGTTCGCCGCTCGCCACGTCGAAGGCCAGCAGCCGCGCCTGGCGGAAGCCGTGGTCGCCGTGGTCGATCACCCACAGGCGGTTGAAGCGGTCGATGGCGACGCCGAGCGGGGCGATGAACAGCTGCTCCTGCAGCTCTTCGATTGGAAACGGCCGCGCCACGCCCTCGATCCACTCGTAGAGTTTCGAGCCTTCCGGCCGGCTTTCCGGATGGATCGTGAAAAAGATCCGGCCGCCGGCGGAAACCGCGGCGTTGCCGATCGGGCGGTCGAACGAGACGACCTCCTCCAAGGCGCTCGGCGGCAGCAAGGAGACGCCGGTCACGTCGTCGTAGGCCTGGCCCCCGCCGTAGGCCAGGAAAAGGTACGCGCCCGCCCCCGCCGCCAACAGGGTGAACAGCGTCAACACTCGAAATATGAAACGCACTCCGGTTTCCCTCGCCGCCGTTCTCGCCCGCCCCGGCGTTGTTATAACCCCCAAAAGACTTGCGGGCTCCCGCAGACTTCACCATATCCGGTCTCGATCGCGGGGCTCACGGCTCCGTGAACCAAGTTTCAGCCTCACGCAACTGGGGGCGGCCAGATCGGCGCTTCGGGCCGGACACGCCGTCAGCCGAAAGGGAGCGACGTCAAACATGGGCAAAGTGATCGGGATCGACCTTGGGACGACCAACTCCTGCGTCGCCATCATGGACGGCGGTACCGCGAAGGTTATCGAGAACGCCGAGGGCCTGCGCACCACCCCGTCTGTTGTGGCCTTCACCGAGGACGGCGAGCGCCTCATCGGCCAGCCGGCCAAGCGCCAGGCGGTCACCAATCCGGAATTCACCTACTTCGCGATCAAGCGCCTGATCGGCCGCACGATGGACGACCCGACGACCAAGAAGGACGTCGACATGGTCCCCTACAAAATCGTGCCGGGACCGAACGGCGACGCCTGGGTGCAAGGCCGCGACAAGAAACTGTCTCCGTCGGAAATTTCCGCGTTCATCCTTCAGAAGATGAAAGAGACCGCCGAAGCCTATCTTGGCGAAAAGGTCACCGAAGCGGTGATCACGGTGCCGGCCTACTTCAACGACGCCCAGCGCCAAGCCACCAAGGACGCCGGCAAGATCGCCGGCCTCGAGGTCAAGCGGATCATCAACGAGCCGACCGCGGCCGCGCTCGCCTACGGCCTCGACAAGGACAAAGGTTCGCGGACGATCGCCGTCTACGACCTCGGCGGCGGCACCTTCGACGTGTCGATCCTGGAGATCGGCGACGGCGTCTTCGAGGTGAAGGCGACCAACGGCGACACCTTCCTCGGCGGTGAAGACTTCGATCTGCGGATCGTCGACTACCTCGCGGCCGAATTCAAAAAAGAACAGGGCATCGACCTCAAGACCGACAAGCTCGCCTTGCAACGTTTGAAGGAAGAAGCCGAGAAAGCGAAGAAGGAGCTGTCGTCGG
>JAJFFL010000007.1 GCA_021776705.1 Alphaproteobacteria bacterium | reverse complement strand
CGCCCTTCTGGATGGTGTCGCCTTCCTGGACCGTGAGATGCTTTCCCTTCGGCACCAGGTACTCGACCGGCTCCTGCTTTTCGTCTTCCGGCGTGATCTTGATCCGGCGCTTGTTCTTGTAGTCGCGCCCGAACTCCACCTTGCCGGTGATTTCGGCGATGATCGCGTGGTCCTTGGGACGCCGGGCCTCGAACAGCTCCGCCACCCGCGGCAGACCGCCGGTGATGTCGCGCGTCTTGGCTCCCTCGGTCGGAATCCGCGCGATGACGTCGCCCGGCTTCACCTGGTCGCCGTCGTTGACCGACAAGATGGCGCCGACCGCGAGCAGGTAGTTGGCCGGATTCTCGTTGGCCAAGCGAACCGGTTCGCCTTTCTTGTTTTGAATGACGACCGCCGGCTGCAGATCGCCGCCCTTGGCGGTCGCCCGCCAGTCGACGACCACCTTCGACGCGATGCCGGTGGCTTCGTCGGTTTCTTCCCGCACCGACACGTTGTCCACGACGTCGAGGAATTTCACCTGGCCGCCGACTTCGGTCACGATCGGCGTCGTGTACGGGTCCCACTCGGCCAGCCGGGCGCCGCGCGCCACCGCTTTCTTGTCGGCGACGTGCAGCTTGGCGCCGTATTGGAGCTTGTAGCTCTCGCGCTCCTTGCCGTCCTTGTCGACGATGGCGATTTGCATATTGCGGGTCATGACGATGAGCGAGCCGTCCGACGACTTCACGGTCGCCGGGTTGCGGAACTCGGTCTTGCCGTCGTGCGTCGCCTCGATGAACGACTGCTCGGACACCTGCGCCGTGCCGCCGATGTGGAAGGTCCGCATCGTCAGCTGGGTGCCCGGTTCGCCGATCGACTGAGCGGCGATCACGCCGACCGCTTCGCCGATGTTGACGCGCGTGCCGCGCGCCAGGTCGCGGCCGTAGCAGGTCACGCAGACGCCGACGCGGGTTTCGCAGGTCAGCGGCGAGCGCGTGCGCACCGAAACCACGCCGGCTTCTTCGATCGCCGCGACTTCGTCTTCCTCAAGATAGGCGCCGCGCTTGAACAGAACCTTGTTCGTGCCGGGGTGGATGATGTCCTCCGCCGACGTCCGGCCGAGAATCCGCGCGCCGAGCGACTGCACGACTTCGCCGCCGTCGATGATCACCTTCAATTCGATGCCGGTGCTGGTGCCGCAGTCTTGCTCGAGGATGATCGAGTCCTGCGCCACATCGACCAGCCGCCGGGTCAGGTAGCCGGAGTTGGCGGTCTTCAAGGCGGTGTCCGCGAGACCTTTGCGGGCGCCGTGAGTGGAGTTGAAGTACTCGAGGACGGTCAGGCCTTCCTTGAAGTTTGAAATGATCGGCGTCTCGATGATCTCGCCCGACGGCTTGGCCATCAGGCCGCGCATGCCGGCGAGCTGCTTCATCTGGTTCTTCGAACCGCGGGCGCCGGAGTGGGCCATCATGAAGATCGAGTTTACGTAGCCGTCCTTGCCGTCTTTCGATTTCACCGGCTTGGAGACTTCCTCCATCATCGCGTCGGCGACCTTGTCGGTGCACTTCGCCCAGGCGTCGACGACCTTGTTGTATTTCTCGCCCTTGGTGATCAGGCCGTCGCGGTACTGCTCCTCGTATTCGGCGACGAGCTTGCGCGTCTCCTCGACGAAGACCTTCTTCGCTTCCGGGATCACCATGTCGTCCTTGCCGAACGAGATGCCGGCGCGGCACGCTTCGCGGAAGCCGAGCTGCATGATCCGGTCGGCGAACACGACCGTCGCCTTCTGACCGCAGTGGCGGTAGACGACGTCGATCAAATTGCCGATCTCCTTTTTCACCAGCGGCCGGTCGATGAGCTCGAAACCGACCTTCGGATGGCGCGGCAAATGCTGAGCGATCTTCATCCGCCCCGGAGTCGTGTCGACGACCAGCGACACCGGCTTGTTGTTTTCGTCGACAGTGTCGAAGCGCGACTTGACCTTGGCGTGCATCGAGACCGCGCCGCAGGTCAGGGCGGCGTCGATTTCGGCCATGTCGCTGAAGATCAGCCCCTCGCCCGGCTCGCCGTCTTTTTCCAGCGACAGATAGTAGAGACCGAGAACGATGTCCTGAGACGGCACGATGATCGGCTTGCCGTTTGCCGGCGACAGGATGTTGTTCGTCGACATCATCAAGACCCGCGCCTCAAGCTGCGCCTCGAGGCTCAGCGGCACGTGAACGGCCATCTGGTCGCCGTCGAAGTCGGCGTTGAAGGCGGCGCAGACCAGCGGATGCAGCTGGATCGCCTTGCCTTCGATCAGCTTCGGTTCGAACGCCTGGATGCCGAGCCGATGAAGCGTCGGCGCCCGGTTGAGCAGCACCGGGTGCTCGCGGATCACCTCGTCGAGAACGTCCCAGACCTCGGGGCGCTCCTTCTCGACCATTTTCTTGGATTGCTTCACGGTGCCCGACAGACCCTTGGCGTCGAGCCGCGCGTAGATGAACGGCTTGAACAGTTCGAGCGCCATCTTCTTCGGCAGGCCGCACTCGTGCAGGCGCAGTTCCGGACCGACCACGATCACCGACCGGCCGGAGTAGTCGACGCGCTTGCCGAGCAGGTTTTGGCGGAACCGCCCTTGCTTGCCCTTCAACATGTCGGACAGAGATTTCAGCGGCCGCTTGTTGGCGCCGGTGATCA
>JAJFFL010000060.1 GCA_021776705.1 Alphaproteobacteria bacterium | reverse complement strand
CAAGACAATTGTTTAACGCGCCGAAAGCCGCATTCCGTTATGCGTTTTGCGCGCGCAGAGTGGGGCGGTCCGCTGGGTGTCGGATCCGCGGCGGAGCATGCGGGACCTATGACCGATCAGGACGACGATCATGGCCGGCGTCCGCGGGATGGCCCGTCTCCCCTCGCTATTCAGCGCATCGACATCCTTGACCAGGACGACGGCGGCGCGGCTCTGATCATCTGGGCCGGCGACCGCCGCGAACGCTTGCTGATGCGTTTCCCGACCCGCCGGGAAGCGCTCAATTACTGCCGCGACATTTGGGAGCAGCGTCAATCGGCCCTCGAGCAGTCCTACGAAAACGCTGACGAACCTGACGATTATTAGTCCGTTACTGGTTCACGACGCGATATCGGCACATGTATATGCCAGCCGATCTCGTCCAAGCCGCCAGACATCGCGGCCGCCGCCTTTTCGTCTTTCGCTAATTCTTTCAGAGCGTTAAGCAGCATGGCGAATTCGCCGTCGCTGACCAGGCGAGGCTGATAATCTGTGACTCGGTTGTCGGAATAGATCGGGTAAAGCCTTAAATTCATTTGGATTTCGCCGTTCTGGCGCTCGGCGCTCAGCTCCGCGACCAGGCTCAGCGGCGTCGAGCCGTACTTGGCGTAGCGGCCGCCGGAGTTGAACACGAAGTTTCCCAGGCTGTAGACGACCCATCGGCCTCTGCGACGCTCGATTTCCTGCAATCGATGGGCGCCGTGCCCGAGGATCAAGTCGGCCCCGGCGGCGAGCAGATGGTCGGCCATGTCCGTCTGATCGGCCGTCTTTCCCCTGTAGTTGTAGCCCCAATGCGGAAACGCGACGACGAAAGCGTTGGGAGATTCCGCCCTCACCCGGCCGATTTCAGCCGCCGCGGCGTCGACGTCGAGCGCCGCCACGCCGGGTCGCTCCGTCGTCGCGTAGAGTTCGTAGTCCTCGAATTTCTCGGAACGGTGGAAACCGCCGACGATCGCCAGTTCTACGTGTTCTCCGTCGACCTCGAACGCGGTTCGGTGAGCTCGGATCGCCGCGGCGGCGTTTTCGCCGGCGCCGAAGCCGGCGACGCCGGCGGCGCGCAAGGCGTCGTGCGTGTCTTGAAGACCGCGAGCCCCCAAGTCGCCGGCGTGGTTGTTGGCCAGCGACACCGCCGACACGTTCAGCGCCTTCAGGGCGTCGAGAGATTTGTCCGGATCGGCCCAATGCACATAGGCTTTGCCCTCGATCGCCTCGTCGCGGCGTGTCGAAAGCGGAGTCTCGAGATTGAGGATCACGTGGTCGGCGCGACGCAGCAAGGGCGCGACGCGTTCGGAGCAATGCCCGTAGCCGCGTTCCTTGAGGATGTTGCGCCCGCCCTTGTCCGCGTACCGGGCCTGGTAATTCTCGCCGTAGGCGGTGTCGCCGCCGAAGATCACGCGCAGACGTTCGGACATGGCCGGCGATTCCCCTGATGTCGGCGTTTCGGCCCGAACGGTCGGAGCCGGCGCGGCGGATGGTGCGGACGGCGGGACTCGAACCCGCACGGGGTCGCCCCCTCAGGATTTTAAGTCCTGTGTGTCTACCAGTTCCACCACGTCCGCGGCGGCGGCACAGTTTCGGCCGCCGACGTCTCCGTCAAGCGCGGCCCGCGATTTGCGGACCGGCCGGACCAGTCTAAGGAACCCGTCCATGGCCGCACCGAAACGATCTTTTCAGCCGCGTGAGATCGCCCAGCGCGGGGCGCGCAAGCTGGGCAAGCTGGTTCGCGCCGACGGCCGCTTCACCTACCGCTACCGCCATCCCGGCGGCGCGCCGACCGACACCTACAACATGTTGCGCCACTGCGGGTCGACGTGGGCGGCGGCGGAAATCGCCGGGTCGACGGACGGCCTCGCCGAAACAAGGGCGGCCGCGGCGCGCGCCAACGACTGGCTTTTGGCCCATCACGTCGTGCCGTTCGGCGACCATTTGTGCGTCGAGGAAAAAGGCGTGACGAAACTCGGCGGCGCCGGCCTCGCCATTCTCGCGTTGCTGGAGGTGCGCGCCTGGCGCGGCGACGACCGGGCGCTCGACGCGGCGCGCGGTCTAGGCGGCTTCATCTTGAGTCAGCGCATCGCCGGCGGCGACTTCCACCACATGATCGGCCTCGACGACGGCAAGGTTCGGGATTTTCGCTCGGACTACTACACCGGCGAGGCGCTGTTCGGTCTCGCGCGGCTGGCCGAAGTCACCGGCGAAGCGGCGTGGCTCGACGCCGCCGTCGCATCAGCGCGGCGGCTGGCGGATGAAGACTACGGCGTCCGCCAGCACAGCCACTGGATGCTTTACGCTCTCGAGAAGATGTACGCCCTGTCGCCGGCCCCCGGCCTGTACAGCCACGCCGCCAAAATCGTCGAAGACATCGTCCGCAACCCCGCCTACCGCGAACGGCGGCAATCAACCCCGATCGCGTGCCGGACCGAAGGCGTGCTCGCCTTCTTGCGCATGGGACCGGGCCCGAGCATTCAGGACGCGGTCCCCCTCGGCGGCGCCGCCTTGGCCACCGTCCAGGAAAACCTCAAGCGCCAGTCGCGCTGGTTCAAGCCCAACGGCGCGTTCGTCGAAGGCGACTCCAGCGACTGGGTGCAGATCGACTACATCCAGCACAACATCTCCGGCTTCCACGCCTTCGCCGAACAATTCCAGTCCGCCGCAGCCTGACCTTATTCGCCACCGCTGAAGCGGTCCCGCGACAACAGCGCCTCACCGGTTTCGGCGAGACGCGCGAGTTGAAGAAACTCCGCCCGATAGCCGAATGGATCTTCGCCCACGGCCGGCTTCGCCAATTCAATAATGTCGGCGTAGCTGAAGCCGTTCAGATAAGGTTCGTCGCGGATGAGTTGCCCAAACGCGGCGACCGCCACAGCCCAGCGTGTTTCAGGATCCACGTTGTCGAGAGTGTCGGCGGCGTCCGAGTTGGTGATGGGGCGTTCAATCAATTTAGAGTCGTTTTCGCCGGGCAACTTGTAGCGAACCCGCAGGAAGCCGTACTCGTTTGACGCGCTCGTCGACTCCGACTCCGCTTCGGCGTAGCGGCGTTCGTCGATCAATCGCCCGTTGGAATCCGGCGCCGAAATTTCGTAGACGGCGGTCACTTCGTGGCCGGCGCCGATTTCGCCCGCGTCGACCTTGTCATTGTTGAAGTCTTCCCGGTTGAGTACGCGCGTCTCGTAACCGATCAATCGGTACTCTGCGACACGCGCTGGATTGAACTCCACTTGGATCTTCACATCGTTGGCGATCGGAAACAGCGTCGACGTCATTTCATCGTGCAGCACCTTGCGCGCTTCGTTGAGGCTGTCGATGTACGCCGCGACGCCGTTGCCGGCCTGGGCGATGGTTTGCATCCGAGAGTCTTTGTAGTTGCCCCGCCCGAAACCGAGCACCGACAGATAAATTCCGGTCTCGCGCTTGCGTTCCACGAAGTCCTCGAGCCGCTCGTTTTGGGTGACGCCGACGTTGAAATCTCCGTCGGTGGCGAGAATCACCCGGTTGACGGCGTTCTCATCGAAGTTGGCCTCGGCAAGGCTGTAGGCGAGTCGAAGCCCTTCTCCGCCGGCGGTCGAACCTCCCGCGCTTAGGGCGTTCAAAGCCGACAAGATCTTCGCTTTGTCCCTACCAAGCGTCGGCTCCAACACCTGACCGGCCGCGCCGGCGTAGACAACAATTGAAACCAGATCGTCGTCTTCAAGTTGGTCGACGAGAAGTCGCAATGACTTCTTCAGGAGCGGCAGCTTGTTGGGCGCGTTCATCGATCCGGACACATCGAGGAGCAAAACCAAATTGGCCCGCGGCCGCTGATCCGGAACGATGTCGTAGCCCTTGAGGCCGATGTGGATCAGCTGCGTGTTTGCGTTCCAGGGCGTCGGGGCGACGACGGCGGAAACCGAAAACGGCTGGTCGCGGCGGTCCGGCAACGGATAGGCGTAGTCGAAGTAATTGATCATCTCCTCGACCCGGACCGCCTGGCCGGGCGGCAACTGCCCGTTTTCGAGATAGCTGCGCGCAACGGCATAAGATGCGGTGTCGACATCGACCGAAAACGTCGACACCGGCTCTTCCGACACCAGCTTGAGTGAATTGGGGGGTGCATCCGGGTATTCTTCAAGATCGACATCGCCGGGCGCCGGCTGCGGAAACGCTTGCGCCTTGTTGTCGTATCTGCGGTCGCGGCGGGGCGGTCGATTGACCGAATTGTTGATCGACGCGTCTACCTGTGCGCCGCTTGCCGAAGCGCCGAGCCCCAACGAAGACGCATCGACGACGCCAAAGGACTTCGCGGCGTCGGCGTCCAAAACCTGTAGGGGCTGGTCCGACGAGAACTCGTCGCGCCGAATGCGGGCGCCGGTGACGGTGACCTTTTCGTCGTCGCCGGCGGCCTGCTCGACAGGCGCGGCCGCTTCAGGGGTGCCCGCGCACGCCGCCAAGACCGCGATTGCGCTACTGAGGACGAGCGAGTGCTTGAACGTCATGATCGATCTCCCGTCGGACCGCCCCCAACGCCGTCACGCGCAGCAAGCGGAGAGGCGGATCGCCCGGATCGCGGCGCACCGTCAGGAGAACGCGGTCAGCGCGCCGCCGCCAATCAACGACGTTCGCTTTTGCGTGAACGCTTGAAGCGCCGCCCGGAACGAGCTTCATTTCAGCCCGGGCGGCGCATGACGTTGAATTCGAGTCGGCTACTCGCCGCCGCCCCCTGGTCTCTCGAGTTCCGGCAGGGCGGCGCCGGTTTCGGCGAGGCGCGCGAGTTGGATGAACTCGGCGCGGTAGCCGAACGGATCCTCGCCTTTGGCGGTTTGCGCGAGCGCGATCACGTCGCCGTAGCCGAAGTCCTTCAGGTAGGGTTCGTCGCGCAACAGCTGCGCAAAGCCGGCGACGGCGGAGGCCCAGCGCGTTTCCTGGCTGGCCTGCGCGATTGAAGCCACCGAGTCGGCGTCGCGGATCGGTCGTTCGATCAGCTTGGACTCGTCTTCGCCCGGCAACTTGTAGCGGATGCGCAGGAAGCCGTATTCGTTCGACGCGTCGTCTGGGATCGGCGGCGCGGCGGCGTAGCGGCTTTCCTCGATCAGCCGGCCGGCGCTTCCCGGCGCGGCGATCTCATACAGCGCCGTGACCTCGTGGCCGGCGCCGATCTCGCCCGCGTCGACCTTGTCGTTGGCGAAGTCCTCGCGCCGCAACATCCGCGTTTCGTAGCCGATGAGGCGATATTCGGCGACGCGCGCCGGATTGAATTCGACTTGGATCTTCACGTCGTTGGCGATCGGAAACAGCGTCGACTGCATCTCGTCGTGCAGCACCTTACGCGCTTCGTTGAGGCTGTCGATGTAGGCCGCCGTTCCGTTGCCCGCCTGCGCCACAGTTTGCATGAGGGCGTCGTTGTAGTTGCCGCGCCCGAACCCGAACACCGACAGATAGACGCCCGACTCGCGCTTGCGCGCGACAAAGTCCTCGAGCCGCTCGTCTTGGGTGACGCCGACGTTGAAATCGCCGTCGGTGGCGAGGATCACGCGGTTGATGGCGTTCTCGTCGAAGTTGGCTTCCGCCAAGCTGTAGGCGAGTCGCAGCCCTTCCCCGCCCGCGGTCGAGCCGCCGGCCTCCAACTGGTCGAGGGCGGCGAAAATCTTGGCCTTTTGCGAACCGGGCGTCGGCTCCAAAACCTGACCCGCGGCGCCGGCGTAGACCACGATCGAAACCCGGTCGTCGTCGTTGAGCTGGTCCACCAGCATCCGGAACGACTTTTTCAGCAGCGGCAGCTTGTCCTCGGAATTCATCGAGCCGGACACGTCGAGGAGCAGCACGAGGTTGGCGTTCGGGCGCTGGTCCGGAACGATGTCGTAGCCTTTGAGACCGATGTGGACGAGCTGCGTGTCCGCGTTCCAAGGCGTCGGAGCGACCGTGGCGGAAACCGAAAACGGCTGGTCGCGGCGGTCCGGCAACGGATAGGCGTAGTCGAAGTAGTTGATCATCTCCTCGACCCGGACCGCCTGGCCCGGCGGCAGCTCGCCGTCTTCAAGGTACGAGCGCGCCACCGAGTAGGACGCCGTGTCGACGTCGACGGAGAACGTCGACACCGGCTCTTCCGACACCAGTTTCACCGGATTCGGTTGCTCGTCCGGGTACTCCTCGCGATCGATGTCGCCCGGGAGCGGCTGCGGAAGCGATCGCGGGTCAGAGCCGGGCACGAGTCCCATCGACGCCCGTTCCCGCATCATCGGGGCCGGCGACGGCGGCGGAGCGGCCATGTCGGCGGCCATCTCCTCCATCGCCGGCGTCGGTTCGGCCTCGGCGACATCGCCATCAACGCCGTCGTCTTCGCGGCCCTCGCCGCTTTCCGTGGAGGGCGTGCAGGCGACGACGACCAAAGCGGCGCTCGTCAGGATCAACCAATGCTTGAAGGTCATGTCCGTCCCCGTGGGTGAATTTCGATCGCGCCACGCTGCGCGGCCACTGAGGCGAGTCACCGCCGAAAATGCGACCTTTCGCGGGCGCTTACGTCAAAGTCGGGCGCTCGTGCGCGACTTTGAGCCGCGCTTCGATTTCTTCCGCCAAGCGCACGATGCGGGCTTCCGCGAACAAAGGCGCCCACAACGAGGAATTGTACGGCGTTCGAAACGTCGCCCCGCTCTCGTCCTTGGGGCGGCCGAACAGGGTCACCGCCTCGCGGTCGCGAAACCCGGCGCGGAACGTCAGTTGCGGCTGTCCGGTGAAATTGGTCGCCGTCAGCATGCCGCCGGCGAAATTCGGCCCGATCAGCGCGTCGACCTGCGAGAACGCCGCGTGCATTTCGCCCATCAAACGCCGCCGGATGCGGTCGATCTGGACGTAATCGACGGCGGACACGTAGCGGATTTGCCGGAAGGAGTTGGGCCAGGCGTTGTCTTCTTGCCAGACCATGTCGTCGTCGAGATTCTTGAGGGTCAGTTCTTCGAACGCCGCCGCGGCCTCGACGACAAGAGCGAGGACAAGCTGGCTTCCCGGCACGTCGGGCATGGCCACCTCGACGAAATCGACACCCGCGTCCTGCGCCGCGTCGCGGGCCGCGACGTCAAGCGGATCGGCGTCTTCGTACCAGCGCGGATCGTAGCCGACGCGCAGGCCGCGCACGTCCAGTCGTCCGTCGTAGGCGAAGCCGCGGTCGAGGCTGCCGGCGTCGCGGGGGTCATGCCCGTTGATCGCCCGCAACACGAGCGCCGTGTCGCGCGCCGACCGGCAAATCGGCCCGACCTTGTCGAGCGACCAGCACAACGCCATGCCGCCGCGCCGGCTCACCCTTCCGAAGGTCGGCCGCAGACCGGTCGTCCCGCAACGGTGCGAAGGCGACACGATCGAGCCGAGAGTCTCCGTGCCGATCGAAAACGACATCAGGCCGGCCGCCGTCGCCGACGCCGACCCGGCGCTGGAGCCGGAGGAGCCTTCGTTCAGGTTGAACGGATTTCGGGTGACGCCGCCGAACCAGATATCGCCGTAGGCGATCGCGCCGCAGGTGGTCTTGCCGAGCAGCACCGCTCCCGCGTCGCGCAAGCGCGCCGCGACGGCGCTGTCGTCGGCGGCCGGCGGCCGCGCGCTGTAGGGTTTCGCGCCCCAGGTCGTCGGCAGCCCTTGCGCGTCGAACAGATCCTTCAAGCCGTAGGGCAGCCCGTGCAACGGGCCGCGCGACGCGCCGGCGGCACGATCTGCGTCGCGCGCGTCGGCTTCGGCGCGGGCTTTTTCGGAGGCCACCGTGAAGAAACATTCAAGAGGCGGCGACAATCGCTCAATGCTGGCGAGGTAGATGTCGGTCAATCGCCGTGAGGTGAGAGCGCCGGATTGAATCCACGCCGCCTGCCGCCACGCCGGCGCAAAGGCGATGTCGTCGTCGTCGCCGGACATCGCGTCGTTCTCGTCGATCGCGAAGTTCGTCGGGCCGCCGATGTCCGAATAGGCGACGCCCGGCAAGCGCGGGTCAAACACTTGAGCCGGCGCGAGGTCGTTCGGCTTTTCAATGTCCCGCAGCGCGGCGACGGCGTTGAGCTGGTCTTCAAATCCACTGAGCAGCTGTTCGCGTTCCGCGGCGGTGAATTCGACTCCGAGGACGCGTTCCGCGGCTTCCGCAGCCTCGCCAAGGGCATTCGCCTCATCCCCGGTTTCCTGAACTCGGGAGCAGGCCGCCAATCCGGCCGCCCCGATCACCGCCGTCGCGAACACGTCGCGTCGAGTCGCGCCTTTCCGCATGCCGTCCTCCCTGGTCCGCGCGGCGGCGCCGTGCCCGGGCGCGCCGAGGTCAAGCATGCGGCGTTCAGCCCGCCTCGTCGATCATTTCCGGGTCGCCGCCGACGTCTCGAATCAGGGCGGCGAGCGCCTCCGCTGCGACGGCCAGCCGGCCGGCGTCGGCCGAGCGCGCGACCAAGACCACGCCGAAGTCGTCCGGCCCTCGAAAGAACGGGTAGCTGCCGAGCGACACGTCGTCGAAACCGGCTTGAAGCGTGGCGAGGTCGCCGCCGATGTCGCCTTCGCGCAGGCCGTTCGCGCGCACGCTTCGCGACGCCACCACCGCCCCGCCCTCGATGCGGTGGCCGACGTCCTCGAGCATGCCGCGCATGATCCCCGGCACGCCGGCCAGGACGAACACGTTGCCGATCTGGAATCCCGGCGCGCCGGAAACCGGGTTGCGGATCAAGCTCGCCCCTTTCGGCGTCCGCGCCATGCGCCGACGCGCCTCGGTCAACGCTTCGCCCCGCGAAACGTATCGGGATCTCAAGATTTCAAGCGCGTCCGGATTTTCGGCGATGGGCGCTTTGAACGCGGCGGCGACCGCGTCGGCGGTGATGTCGTCGTGCGTCGGGCCGATGCCGCCGGTCGTAAACACGTAGTCGTGCCCGGCTTTCAACGAGCTCAGGGCCTCGACGATGCGCTCATGCACGTCGGGCACGACGCGCGCCTCGGCGACCTGAACGCCCAGCGGCGCCAGATAGCGGGAAATCGCAGCGAGGTTGGCGTCCTGCGTGCGCCCGCTCAGGATTTCGTCGCCGATCAAGAGCACCGCGGCCGTGACGCGCCTAGGCGGCATGCGTCGCTCCTTGCGCTGACTTCCATTTCATCGGCGCCTTCAAAAGGTCGACCAGCGCCGCGAAACCGTCGCGGATCGGCGCGTCCCAAATGTTCGGCGACGGTTGGGAATTGTGAAACACATTCATGCAGGCGTTGGCTTCAAACAACGTCACGCGTCCTTCCGTCGACACATGGCAGTCGACGCCGAAAAAATCGAGCCCGAGTCGGCGATCGATCTCCGCCAACACCGGCGCAAGACGAGGCTTGAGATCGGCCTCGAACGCGGCGAGCCGTCCTGCTTCTTCATCGCGAGTCGCGGCTCCTCCTCCGGCTCGACGTTGCGCGTGCAGCAGCCAACTGTCACCGACGATCACGTGGCGCAGGAACGTCTCGCCGCCGACGACGAAGATCCGGTGTTTGCGGAACAGACCGTCCGGGTCGCGAAAGTCCCTGTACTCGGTGAGATAGAGTTCGCGACCGCCCCACGGCAACGCGTGCAACGGCCGCACGTCGTCGGGCGTCATCATGCGCGCGATGCTGAGACCGCCGTGCACGCCGGCGACGCGGGCGATCACCGGAAACGCAAGACCCGCGTCGGCGGCCGCGCGCGGCGCGTCTTCCGGCGCGCCCGGGCGCGTCCGAATGGTGCGCGGCGCGTCCAACCCGTCGACGCCTTGCAACCGATCCGCGACGGTGTGCCGGCCTGTCGCGGCGATCGCGTCCGGCGCGTTGAAGATCGGCGCGCGCACGTCCTGGGTCGCGGCGCGCACGTGCTCGAGGGTCGCGCGGTAGACGTCGGCGTCGGCGAGCATGTTGACCGTCGGCAAAGCCGGATCGAGTCGCCCCGCCCCGGTTTCGCCGTCGCGCGGGCCGAACCACACCCGATTCCAGGAAAACGGGCCGCGCAGCATGAACATCATGAAACTGGCGGTGCCCGGATACGTGTAGCCGACGTTCTCGTGCTTTGGATCAAGACTGATCGAGATCAAACGGTCGTCGGGCACGCCGTGGACGGCGTTCATGGCCAACGGCGCGCTGTTCACAGCTTCGTCCGCAGCGACCACAATTCGGGAAAACAGCGCTTGTCGAGGCCGGTGATCAAATAGTCGACGCCCGACGTGCCGCCGGTGCCGCGTTTTCGGCCGATGATGCGCTCCACCGTCTTCACGTGGCGGAAGCGCCAGACCTGGAAGGCGTCTTCGAGGTCGACGAGCTTTTCGGCGAGTTCGTATAGGTCCCAGAATTTCTCCGGGTTGCGGTAGACCTGGAGCCACGCTTCTTCGACCGCGTCGTTCGCCGCGTAGGGCTGAGACCAGTCTCGGTCCAACGCGGCGGCGGGCACGGCGACGCCCCGCGCCGCCAGCCGCTTCAGCGCCGCGTCGTAGAGGCTCGGCGATTCGAGACTCGCTTTCAGATTCGCGTGATGCTCCGGGGTCGCTTCGTGCGTCTTGAGATGGCGGGCGTCTTTGAGTCCTAGGAGATATTCCAACGTTCGAAACTGATAGGACTGAAATCCCGACCCGCCGCCAAGCGCATCTCGAAACGACAAGTAGTCCGGCGGCGTCATGGTCGAGAGCACACCCCAGGACTGGGTCGAAAGAGCCTGAATCGCGCACACCCGCGCCAGGCATTTTTGCGCCGGATCCGTCTCCCCGGCGTCGATGAAGCGGATTGCGGCCTCTAGTTCGTGGACGATCTGCTTCATCCAAAGCTCAGTGACGTGGTGGACGATGATGAACAGCGTCTCGTCGTGTTGTCCGGTGGTCGGTTCTTGGGCGTTGAGCAGCGCGTCGAGCTTGAGATAGCTGCCGTAAGTTATGTCGTCGGGCATCGCGGCCTCGGCTTGGTTGAATCTCTTGCGCGGACGTTTATCAGGCGGACGGGGGCCTTGGCACGGGTTTCGCGTTCCCGGCGACCGCTTTACGTATTTCGTATGAAATTTCCGAGCCCGCTCCGCCCCGGCCGCTTGATTAAGCGCTACAAGCGTTTTCTGGCCGATATCGACCTCGACGGCGAAACCGTCACCGCCCATGTGGCCAATCCGGGCTCGATGATCGGCGTCGCGACGCCAGGGGCTCGGGCCTGGCTGTCGACGACCGACAACCCGGCCCGAAAACTCAAGCACTCCCTCGAGATCGTCGAGGCCGACGGGACATTGGTGGCGATCAACACCAGCAACCCCAACACAATCGTCGCGGAAGCGGTCGAGGCCGGCGCGATTCCGGAATTGACCGGCTACCCGTCGCGGCGCCGGGAAATCAAATACGGCGTCAACTCGCGCATCGACTTTCTGCTCGAGGCCGACGGCCGCGCGCCCTGTTTCGTCGAAGTGAAGAACGTGCACCTCAGCCGACGACCCGGACTCGCCGAGTTTCCCGACAGCGTCACGGCCCGCGGCGCCAAGCATTTGCGCGAACTCGCCGCCGTCGCCGGCCAAGGCGCGCGCGCGGTGCAACTGTTCGTCGTGCAACGCCGCGACTGCGACGTCTTCACGCTGGCCGCGGATCTTGATCCGGCCTACGCCGCCGCCTTCGCCGCAGCGCGGGCCGCCGGCGTCGAGGCGTTGTGTCATGCCTGCGACGTCGATCTGGACGGCGTCCGGCTGACGCGGCCCTTGCCGATACGGGAGACGGTCGGGTGACGGATTTCGAACTGCCGTCGCCGTTCGTGTGGGGCGTCGTCGCCGAACGCCGGCATCTCGACGTTTTCGGCCATGTCACGCAAGCGGTCTATCTCGGTTGGCTGACCGACGCCTCCTGGGCGCACTCGCGCCGCGATCGACTGGACGAACGGGTCTGCCTCGCCGAACGGCGCGGCATGGCGCTGGTTCGCTCCGAGGTCGACTACCTCGGCCACGGCCGCGCCGGCGACGCGCTCGACGTCGCGGTCTGGATCACCCGATCGGACGAACGCCTACGGGCCGAACGGCGCTTCCAGATTCGCCGCGCCGCCGACGGCCGCACATTGCTCAAGGCGCGGTGGGACCTGGTGTGTTTCAACCTCGACACCGGCAAGCCGGCGCGAATGCCCGACAGCTTTGTTGCGCACTACCGCGCGAACGACCACATTCCCGAATGACAGCAACGGACACCTCATGACCGATCTCGACGTTTCCGCCGACCACGGCTTCCATGATCCGCGCCACATCAACGTGCATCCTTCCGAAGCGTTCGCGGGGATGCGGGCGGCCGGCCGGCTGGCGGCGGAGTGCCTGGACGCGGTGACGCCGCATGTCGCCCCCGGGGTCACGACCGACGCGCTCGACAAGGTCGCCTATGACTTCATACTCGACCACGACGCCGTGCCCGCGTGCTTGAACTACCGCGGCTATCCAAAAACCGTGTGCACGTCGGTCAACCACGTCGTCTGCCACGGCATCCCGGGTCCCAAGACCCTCAAGGACGGCGACATCGTCAACGTCGACGTGACGCTCATCCTCGACGGCTGGCACGGCGACACCAGCCGCATGTATCCGGTCGGCGAAATTCGCAAGCGCGCCGAGATTCTGATCGACACGACCTTCGAGGCCATGATGGCCGGCATCGCCAAGGTGAAGCCCGGCGCCACGATCGGCGACATCGGCGCCGAGGTCGAGCGGATCGCTCACGCCGCGCGCTGCTCGGTGGTTGAAGATTTCTGCGGCCACGGCATCGGCCGCCGTTTCCATGAGCCGCCGAACGTCGTCCACCTCGGCCCGCCCGGTTCGGGTCCGAAACTGGCGGAGGGAATGTTCTTCACAGTCGAACCGATGCTCAATCTCGGCCGCCCCGACGTGCGCGTGCTCGCCGACGGCTGGACCGCGGTGACGCGCGACAAGTCGCTGTCGGCCCAATTCGAGCACACCGTGGGAGTCACCGCCGACGGCGTCGAGATCTTCACCCTGTCGCCCGCCGGCCTCAATCGGCCCCCCTACGCGGCGTGAGCGCGGACGACAAGCCGCACCACATCGGCCATCGCGCCCGGCTGCGCGAACGATTTCAGGCGGCGAGCGCCGACGCCTTGGCCGACTACGAATTGCTGGAGCTGGTGCTGTTCCGCTCGATCCCGCGGCGGGACGTGAAACCCTTGGCGAAAACGCTGATCGACCGCTTCGGCGGCTTTGCGGAGACCTTGGGAGCGCCGCTCGACCGCCTGGTCGAGATCGACGGCGTCTCCGAGGCTGTGGCGCTCGATCTCAAGATCGTTCAGGCCGCCGCGCGCCGTTTCGCTCGCGACCGGGTGATGGGCAAACCGGTGATTTCGTCATGGACGGCCGTGTTGGATTACTGCCGCGCCGCCATGGCGGACGAAACCGCCGAGCAGTTCCGAGTGCTCTTTCTGGACAAGAAAAACCGACTGATCGCCGACGAAGTCCTGGGACGCGGCACCGTCGACCATGCGCCGGTCTATCCGCGCGAGGTCGTGCGGCGCGCGCTCGAACTCGGGGCGACAGCGGTGATTCTCGCCCACAACCATCCGTCCGGCGACCCGACCCCCAGCCAGGCCGACATCGACATGACGCGCGAGATCGTCGCCGCGGCCAAAGCGCTCGGCGTCGTCGTCCACGATCACATCATCGTCGGCCGCGAGCGAACGGCGTCGTTCCGTCAGCTTGAGCTGCTTTAGCCGGCGGCTGCCGACGACGCGGCGCGGCTGCGGCGCCACTCGCCCGGCGGCGCTCCGACGAACTTCTTGAACGCTCGATTGAAGGCGGCTTCGGACTGGTACCCCACGGCGGACGCCGCGTCGGCGATGCTGACGTCGGGCCGCTCCAACGCGCGTGCCGCAAGTTGCATCCGCCAGCGGCCGAGATAGCGCATCGGCGATTCCTGAACGAAATGGGAAAACCGTTCGGAAAACGCCGATCGAGACATGCCGACCTCCTTGGCGAGGCGGTCCAACGACCAATCGTCGCCCGGCCGCCCGTGGATGAGCCGAAGCGCCGCGCCGACGTGACGGTCGCGGACGCCGGACAGCCACGTCGTCGCGCTGGCCGGCAAATCCTCAATGTGTTGGCGAAGGGCGTGGACGAACATCAATTCGCTGAGCTTTTCGAGCACGGTCTCGCCGCCGGCCCGTTGCGACTGGTTTTCCGCCAGAGCCGCACGAATGAGATCGCAGGTGAGATTGCCGCCTTCCTTGGGACAGCGAATGTGAAGCGTGCGCGGCAAAGCGTCGAGCAAGGGATTGTACGGTCGCTGATCGCAGCCCAGGTAGCCGCACACGAAGCGCGCCGTTTCACCTTGTCCGCCCAATTCGCGCAGCACGAACGGCAATTGCGAGTCTTCTTTGCGCAGATAGAGGCTGTAGTCGGGATCCGACCGTTGTCCGGGTTCCGTGCTCATGAAGTGGTTGTCGCCGTGCGGAAAGAGAATGGCGTCGCCCGCCTCCAGCTTCACCGCCGGCTCCGATTCGTCTCCGACCTGAGCCCAGCACCAGCCGTCGAGCATGATGTGAAACGCGATCACATGCTCCGCGTCCGGCATCACGTCGCCGCAAATGGCCGACATCGACGGCGTCTCCGCGACCCAAGGAGCCCTGGCGTTGACGTCGAAATAGATGGCGCCGTTCAAGCGAACCGCGCTGAGAACTTCCGACAGCACGTCCATGGTCCGCCTCCCGATGCGCGAACGATCAATCTCGCAGGACGACTAATCAACCCGTGACGATAATTCGGACGACTGAGCAAGCAGTCCGGAAGCTCAGTCATACCGCGAATTCGTTCGATGCCGTACCAAACTGATCTCCTTGGCCCCCAAGGACTGCACGAGCAAAAAGGACGCGACTGAAATGAACCGTTCCGCACTTGACGCTTTTCAAGCTTCGTTTGGCGGTGAGGTCCTCGCTCCTGGCGACGCCGCATACGATGAAGTCCGGTCGCTGTACAACGCCATGATCGACAAGAAACCGCGGATGATCGCCCGCTGCCGATCGGCCGACGACGCGGCGCTCGCGGTCAACTTCGGCCGCGACAACGATCTGCTGATCGCCATCCGCGGCGGCGGCCACAACGGCCCCGGACTGGGCAGTTGCGACGACGGCCTGATGATCGATTTTTCGCTGATGAAAGGCGTCGAAGTCGACCCGAAGGCGCGCACGGTCCGGGTTGAGCCAGGGTGCACCCAGGGCGACGTCGACGCCGTCACCCAAGCTCACGGCCTCGCAGTGCCCGCCGGCATTGTTTCGACCACCGGGGTGGCCGGGCTGACGCTGGGCGGCGGCACGGGCTATCTGTCGCGCAAGTACGGCTTGACGATCGACAATCTCCTCGCCGCCGACGTCGTGCTCGCCGACGGCTCCCGCGTCACCGCGAGCAAGGACGACAACCCGGATCTGTTTTGGGCGCTGCGCGGCGGCGGCGGAAACTTTGGCGTCGTCACGAGCTTTCTGTTTCAGGCCCATCCGGCGAGCACGGTCTACGCCGGGCCGATCTTCTTCGGCATCGAACACGCCCGCGACATCATGGTCTGGTATCGCGACTTCCTGCCGACCGCGCCGCGCGAGCTGTGCACCTTCTTCGGCATGAAAAAAATGCCCGCGACCGACCCGTTCCCGAAGGAGCATTGGGGACGTCCGGTGTGCGCGCTCGTCAACTGCTACAACGGCCCGGCCAAGGACGGCGAAGCGGCGCTGAAACGACTTCGGTCGGAACTCCCCGCCCCGTTGATGGACGGCGTCATGGAGGCGCCGTTTGCGGCCTGGCAGGCCGCGTTCGACGGGCTCCTGCCGAAGGGCATGCAATGGTACTGGAAAGGCGGCTACGTCCGGGAACTCACGGACGCGGCGATCGACGCCCATCTTCAGTTCGGCGGAAACACGCCGACGGGGCTTTCGCTCATGCACCTCTACCCGATCGACGGAGCGGTGCGCGACGTCGCCGAAGACGCCACGGCCTGGAATTGCCGAGACGCGACCTGGAACATGGTCATCGCCGGCATCGACCCGGAGCCGGCCAACGCCGGCAAGATCAAGACCTGGGCCCGGGACTACTACGAGGCCGTGCGCCCGCACACGACCGGCGGCGGCTACGTCAACTTCCTGATGGGCGACGAGGGCGACGCCCTGCTCAAGTCGACCTACGGCGGCAACTACGACCGCCTCGCGTCGATCAAAGAAAAGTACGACCCGCGGAACCTGTTCCGCGTCAACCAGAACATCCGCCCGGCCAGGTCCGCGGTCCACGCCGGATAAGGGTTCCGGCCGGCGCGCCTCTTGACGGGCGCGCCGGCCTCGCCCTTGTTCGCGGCCACGCCGCCCGTTGGAGGATTCGCTTGGCCGTCGAACGCTACACCCGCCCGGAGATGGCGGCGATCTGGTCGCCGCCGTCGAAGTACCGCATCTGGTTCGAAATCGAGGCCCACGCCGCCGACGCCCTGGCCGAGCTCGGCGTGATTCCGAAGGACGCCGCGGCAGCAGTTTGGAAGGCCAAGGACGTCGAGTTTGACGTCGCCCGCATCGACGAAATCGAACGCGAAGTGAAGCACGACGTCATCGCCTTTTTGACTCATCTCGGCGAACGCATCGGGCCGCAGGCGCGCTTCGTTCATCAAGGGCTGACCTCGTCGGACGTTCTCGACACGTGCTTCAACGTGCAGCTCGTCCGGGCGAGCGATCTGCTGCTCGCCGGCGCCGACCGGCTGCTCGCCGCGCTCAAGACGCGAGCCTTCGAACACAAGAACACGATCACCATCGGCCGCAGCCACGGCATCCATGCGGAGCCGACGACGTTCGGGCTCAAGTTGGCCCAGGCCTACGCCGAATTCGCACGCGGCCGAGACCGGCTGACGACGGCGCGTGCGGAAGTCGCCACGTGCGCGATCTCCGGCGCCGTCGGAACCTTCGCGGCGGTCGATCCGCGCGTCGAAGCGCACGTCGCGGCGAAGCTAGGTCTGACGCCGGAACCGATCTCGACGCAAATCATCCCGCGCGACCGGCACGCCGCGTTCTTCGCCGCGCTGGCGGTCGTCGCGTCGTCGATCGAACGCCTGGCGACCGAGATCCGTCATCTTCAGCGCACCGAGGTTTTGGAAGCCGAGGAGTTTTTCTCCGTCGGGCAAAAGGGATCCTCGGCGATGCCGCA
>JAJFFL010000059.1 GCA_021776705.1 Alphaproteobacteria bacterium | reverse complement strand
ATGAGCTTCGAGGTCACCGGCCCCGCCGACCTCGGCGCCGGCGACTTCGTGCTCTAGGGGACGCGAAAACGGCGCGGCTCGAAAGCCGCGCCGTTCCCCTCTTCCCGAAACGCGCCGGCCGAGCCGGCGCGCCGCCCCGCTAGCCTTGGAAGAGCGACAGGATGATCTGCGGTTGGGAGTTGGCGATCGACAGCGCCTGCACCCCGAGTTGCTGTTTGACCTGCAAGGCCTGAAGCCGGGCTGATTCCAGCGCCAGGTCGGCGTCGACCATGTTGCCGATGCCGCCGGTCAGCGAGTCCTGAAGCTTGGCGACGAACTTGGAGTGCGCGGCGAGCTTCTTGGCGTCGGACCCGAGATTGGCGAGCGCCTGGTTGACGTTGTCGAGGCTGGTTTTGATGTTCGACACGACGCCGGCGGCGAGGGTCGCGGTGCCCAGCGAGGCGGTGTTCGACAACACCACGTTGGGGCCCGAAATCGTCAGATTTTGCGTCTTCAGCGTGATCGACCGGGCGGCGTCGGCGTCGGCGAGGAACTCGATCCCCGGCGTCAGCGTGCCGTTGAGCAGGTTCGCGCCGTCGAATTCGGCGTTGGTGAGAATCACGCGCAGCTGGTCCAACAGGGCTTTGAAGTCGGCGTCGTAGGCGTTCCGGGCGAAGGTGTCGATCGACGGGTCCATGGCCGCCGTCGCCTTTTCGCGCATCTGCACGAGTAGGTCCGAAATCGCCTCGCCCGCGGCCAGCGCCACGTCCGCGACCGAGTTGGCCCGGTCGAGGCTGGTCTTGACCGCGTTGAGCGCGCCGACGTCGGAGCGCATGTTTTGCGCGACGGCGTAGACGGCCGAGTTGTCCTTGGCCCGGGCCACTTTCAGGCCGGTGTTGATCCGGTTTTGCGATTCCGCGAGTTCGTCGCCGGTGCGGTTCAAATTGTGAAGCGCGACCATCGCCGACATATTCGTGTGGACGCTGAGGGTCATTGTTCTGCTCCTTGCCTCGTTCGCCGACCGAGACGCCCTGTTGACGACAGCCCGGTTCGCCTCACAGGGGAGCAACCGGTGTGCCAGGACCTGGAAGCGTTGATTTTATTGGCTTTCCAGCGATTTGGGTTAACAAACCCTGTGCGTTCGCCCGGCGCGCTGGGCAAAATTCACCATGTTCGGCGGCAAGGGACGCCGGGACGGCCCGGCGAGAATTGCCGGGCGCGGCGTCGAAGGACTCGTGGAATTCAGATGCGGCGGTCGACGACCAGGCCGGAGACTTCACGAAAATAGCTCACGACCCGGAGCAATTCTTCCCGCGGCCACTGCCGATAGACCTCGCCGGTCTCGGAATCGAAGATCCGATAGACGATGTCGCCGCCTTCGGATTCGTCGATCGACAGCCGCGCGTTGGGGCGCAATTCGCCTTGGATCAATTCGTCGAGCACGTCGCGGCTCGGGTTTTGGGTTTCCGCGGGCGCGGAGTCGCGGGCTTCCGCCTCGGGCGCGTCGTCGCGCGGCGGGGTGCTGGCGTCGGCCTTGTCGCGGCCAGCTTCCTCGGCGCGCTTGACGCCGGGGATCGGAGCAGGCGCGGGGCCGATGGGTCCGATCTCGGTAGGCATGTGTGTGTCTCAGTTCATCCGTCAATCGGCGTTGTGAGAAGCAGCGGGGGCGGCCGAGCCGCCCCCGCCGGCTTCGACTACTGGAACAGGGCCAGCAAGGTGTTCGGCGCGGCGTTCGCGATCGCGAGCGCTTGAATGCCGAGCTGTTGCTTGACCTGCAGGGCTTGCAACGCGGCGCTTTCGCGGGCGAGGTCCGCGTCCACGAGGTTGCCGACGCCTTTTTCAAGTTCGTCCGACAGCTTGGTGACGAACGACTTGTGGATCGACATCGATTTGGAGCCCGTGCCCAAACGCGCCAGCGCCTGGTTGAGGTTGTCCAAGGACGTCCCGATCGTCGACGCGATGTTGTCGGCTTGCGTGGCGGTCGAGAACGACGCCGTCGCCGCGAGCGTGACGATCGCGCCGCCGAGCGACAGGTTTTCGTCCAGAACCGTGATCACCGACGAGCCGTCGGCGTTCGCCAGCGCGGTGATTTGCGCCGTCGTGTTGTTGATCAGGTTGGTGCCGCCGAATTCGGCGTTGGAGACGACGGTGGCGATTTGGTTGCGCAGCGCCTTGAAGTCTTCGTTCAGGGCGGTGCGGGCGTTGGCGTCCAGCGAGGAGTCGGCCCCGGCCAGCGCCTTGGCTTTCATTTCCACCAACAGGTCGGAGATCGCCTCGCCGGCGGCGAGCGCGGTGTCGACCACCGACGTCACCCGGTCGAGGGACTGCTTGACGGCGCCGAGGCCGCCGATGTCGGCGCGCATCGACTGGGCGATGGCGTAGATGCCGCCGTCGTCCTTGGCCCCGGAGACCCGGAGGCCGGTGTTGATGCGGTTTTGAACGGCCGCCAGTTCAAGGTTGGTCTTGTTGAGGTTTTGGAGGGCGACCATCGCGCCCGCATTGGTGTTCACGGAAAGCATTTCTTGCTCCATTCGCGTTTTGCGTTGTCCGACCGCGTTCTTGCAGTCGGGGATCTTTGACCCGGAGCGGAAGCTGCAAACGCAGGGCCGCGTTCACTGAATCCGGAGCGGAAATCAGTGTTCGGCCTTGTCGCGCTTGGCGATTTCTTCGTTAATCGAGGAACGGATTCTCGCGGTTCCTTGCGGCAATTCTTGCCGACGATGATCGTCCGTGCCCGGCAATTTTTGCCGAGCGGGCACTTTTTGCCCGCCGAACGCGCGCCGCCGGCGTTTCGCCGGCGCGGAGTCGCGCGCCGCAAGCGCCGCAAGCCACGGGCCAAAGCGGCCGCGCGGCTATTGATCTCAACTCATTGATTTTAGGGGGTTTAATTTTTTGGCGCGGAGCCCGGGCGCGCGGCCCGGCAAGTTTCGCCCGGCGCCGTCGGCCCGAGGCGGCCGAAAGCGCCGCTCAGACGGCCTGGGCGTCGCCGCCGCCAAGCCCTTGCATGATGGTCCGATTGACGTCGATCAGGTCTTGGATGTCGGCCCCGTCGCGCATCACGGCGCTGGTGTGCTTGGACACCCAAATCGACAGCGAAATGAAGGCCGCGCGGAGCGTGTCCGGCAGCCGGTTCTCGGAACTGGCGCAGTCGGTCGCGAACGCCGACCAGAGGCGGCGGTTCCAGTCAAGCGCTTCGGCTTTGCGGCGCAAGTCCGCGGAGCCGGCGTCGGCTGAATCCATCAGCGCCTTGGTCACCTGCCCGAGCAGCCGGTACTCGGTCGAGCGCGGGTTTTCACCCTGCAGCGACGCTTTTTGGTACGTTTGGATCGACATCACCCAACCTTTCACCTTCGTACTCGATGAGTTTCCGGCATTTATTCAGCGCCTTGTAAAACTCACCGGCCATCACGTCGCGACTGATCGCGACGCAGTCCGCCAAAATCTCCGGGTTGCGGACCGCACCCATGAAGTCGGTCATCCGCATCACGAAATCGTCGTAGAACGGGCCTTCCCGGCCCTGATCGAGGTACATCATCATTACTGGAAAATAGATTCGGCGCGCCGGCGTGTCGGCGGCCGATTCCTGCATGATGTCCTTTTCGCGCAGGACCGCGGCCTTGTTCTGGAGCACAAGGGTCGCCCGGCGGTCGCCGTTTTCGACGACGGCCCCGTTGAGCACGAATTTCTCGCCCGGCTTGAGCGACAGCTTAAGCGGCATCTCAGCGGCTCCCCCGCGGTTTCGGCCGTGCCGCCTGGACGTCACGGCGCCTCGTTGTGTCCGAGGCCCGACGCACGCTACGCGGACACGGTTAACGAAACGTCGAAACAAGCCACGTTTCGCGCGGCGCGCAGGCGTCGAACCCGGGCCCGCGTTAACGCCGTCTCAAGGCGCGCGCGTTCCCATGGTTAACAAACCTTGATTCGACGGGAGCGCTCCATGGCCGTCCTCGACCTTGACGCCGTTCTTCAACAAGACGCCGAAGCGCCCAAGCGCCGGCTCAAGGAAGCGCGCGACGCTTTCGCCGGGCCCGACCTCGCCCGCGCCGCCGGGCTGCAGGGCGAAGGACCGGACAGCGCCGCCAAGAACAAGGTGCTCGCGGTGCTGCGCCGCGCCATGAAGGCGGCCGAGGCCGGCGACGACGCCGGGGCCGCCAAGCTCGCCCTCAAGGCCCTCGACGTCGACCCGGATTCCGCCGTCGCCAACCACGTCCTGGCGATGATGCTCGACCGCCTCGGCCACTTGTCGAAGTCGTTGGAGATGTATGAGCGCGCCTGGCGGCTAGATCCGACGGACGCGCGCGTCTACTACAATCTCGGCATCGTCGCCTGGAAGCTCGACATGCTCGACGCGGCGGAGAAGTTTTACCGGGTCGCCCTCGACATGGAGCCCGGCTCGACCGACGCGACCGTCAATCTCGCCGGCGTCTTGCGCGACAAGGGACGTTTCGCCGAAGCGGTCGAATTGCTGCGCTCGGCCGTCTACGCCGACGAATCCAACCATGTGCTGTGGAACGCGCTCGGCACCGTGCTGCTCGAATCCGGCGACCCCGAGCAAGCCAAGACGTTTTACCTCGAGACCCTGCGTCTCGACCCCGCGTTCTCCCGCGGCTGGCACAACTTGGCCTACGCCGACGGCCTGCTCGGCGACGAGGCGGCGGCGATTCTCGCCTTCGACAAGGCGCTGAAAAATCCCGCCGCGGCGAGCGACCGCGCGCAGATGCTGCACGGCCGCGCCCTCTCCCGTCTGGCGCTCGGCGACCTGCACGGCGGCTGGGCCGACTACGACGTCCGCCTCAGCCCCGACTACAGCGCCGGCACGGTGTTCTTGATGCAGGTTCCGCGTTGGGACGGTCTCGACAGCGTCGCCGGCAAGCGGCTGCTGCTGGTCGGCGAACAGGGCCTCGGCGACGAAGTGCTGTTTTTGTCCGCCGCGCCCGATCTGATCGCTGAACTCGGAGACGCGTCGCGCCTCACCATCGCCTGCGAGCGCCGTCTCGCGAGCCTGGTCGCGCGCTCGTTTCCCGGCGTCGACGTGATCACCCACGCGACCATCAACAAGGAAGGCCGCAATCTGCGGGCCCTGCCGGAGGTCAAGGACTGGTCAGCGTTCGATCTCTGGGCGCCCATGGCGTCGCCGCTGCGCCGCCTGCGGCCGGACGCCGAAACGTTCCCCGACCGGACGTCGTTTTTCGTTCCCGACTCCGACCGGGTGCGCGAGATCCGCGCCCAGCTCGACGCCCTGCCCGCCGGACCGAAGGTCGGCTTGTGTTGGAAATCGAAGCTGATGACGGCGAAGCGCGCCAAGTACTTCTCCCCGTTCGAGCAATGGCGGCCGGTGCTCGAAACGCCGGGCGTCACCTTCGTCAACATGCAGTACGGCGACGTCGACGCCGAACTCGCCCGGGCGGCCGACGAGATCGGCGTGACGATTCATCCGATCCCCGGCCTCGACCTGATGCAGGACCTTGAAGGCGTGACCGCCGCCGGCGCCGCGCTCGACCTGTTCATCGGGCCGATGAACGCCTCGACCAATCTCGCGGCCGCCGCCGGCGGCGCGGTCTGGTTCGTTTCCGGCAAGCACCATTGGCCGCTGCTCGGCACCGGCCGGCTGCCCTGGTACCCGACGGCGCGCGTCTATTCGCCGCCCGAATTCAACGCCTGGGACGCGGCGATGGCCGACATCCGCGCCGCGCTGGAGGCCGACGCCGCCGACCGGCTCGCCGCCTAGGCGCGAGTCACGCGGCACAGGAAGCAGCCCCATCCGGCGTTGCGCAGGTGCACCTCGGCGGTGTCGGGGTGCGCGAGCAGCGCGTTCATCGGGCCTTCGATCTCGGCGCCCGGCGCGACCCGGGCGTCGCGGATGCGCCCCGCCGCGTCGTAGGCGCGCGCGGTGATCAACGGCCGGCCGCGGATCATTTCCGGCAGCCTGTCGCGGACCTCCGCCGCGTCGCCCGGCTCGGCCGCGATGACCACCGGACCGATTTCGGCGTACGGGCCGGCGGCGCCGGGCGGGCCGTAGCCGAACAGGATCACCGGCGCGCCCGGCGCCGCGTCGCGCAAGCTGTCGCGGCACGGGTAGCCCGGCCCGTCGGCGATCATCCAAACGGCGGGACGGCCGAGCGCGTCGGCGCGCGACGCGCGCACGCGGTCGGCGACGTCCCGGGGCATGGCGTGGACCTGGTAGGGCATGGCGGCTTTCCTCCGATCAGGTTGTCCGCGAAGATGCCGCGGCCATGACGCCGCCGGCCACCCGATGCTTGCGGCGCGAAACCGGGAGATTTCGATGCGCGCCCTGCTTCTCGCCGTCTTGGGTCTCGGCCTCGCGTCGTGCGCGACCATCGGCACGGTGGTCGCCGCCGCGGTGTCCGAAGGCGCCGAAGCCAATTCCTGCCGCGAACCCGGCCCGCACGACGCCGCCGGGCCCGGCCGGACGGTGTGCGAAAGTCCGGACGGAACCGAATCCACGCGGCCCGCCGACCGGGCCGACTGACGCATCCGGGAGTTGCCGCCCCGGCCGCGCCCCGCTAGGTCTCGCGCACACCAACGGGAGCGCCCATGCGGTTCAAAGGCACCAAATCCTACGTCGCCACCGACGACCTGCGCGTCGCCGTCAACGCCGCGATCACGCTCGAGCGGCCGCTCTTGGTGAAGGGCGAGCCGGGGACCGGCAAGACGGTGCTGGCGAAAGAAGTCGCCAAGGCCTTGGGCGCGCCGTTGATCGAATGGCACGTCAAGTCGACGACCAAGGCCCACCAGGGCCTCTACGAGTACGACGCGGTGGCCCGCCTGCGCGACAGCCAACTCGGCGACCCGCGGGTCGAGGACGTCAGGAACTACATCAAGCCGGGCAAGCTGTGGGAGGCGTTCGTCGCCCCCGAGCGCCCGATCCTGCTGATCGACGAAATCGACAAGGCCGACATCGAGTTCCCGAACGACCTCCTGCAGGAACTCGACCGCATGGAGTTCTTCGTCTACGAGACCGGCGAAACGATCTCCGCCGCGCGGCGCCCGATCGTCGTCATCACGTCGAACAACGAGAAGGAGCTGCCGGACGCGTTTCTGCGCCGCTGCTTCTTCCACTACATCGCGTTTCCCGACGACGCGACGATGCGCGACATCGTCGAGGTCCACTTCCCCGGCATCAAGCCGCGGCTACTGGGCGAAGCGCTGCGGGCGTTCTACCAGGTGCGCGACGTGCCCGGCCTGAAGAAGAAGCCCTCGACGTCCGAACTCCTCGACTGGCTCAAGCTCCTTCTCGCCGAAGACATCGACCTTGCGACCCTGCGCGAACAGGACCCGACGAAAGCCATACCGCCGCTCGCCGGCGCCCTGGTGAAGAACGAACAGGACGCGCAGTTGCTCGAGCGCCTGGCGTTCTTGGCGCGGCGGGAGCAGCGGGGGTGAGAGTCGCCGGCCCCCTCCTCGCCGCTCTGCTCCTCGCCGCGCCCGCCTTGGCGGACGATCCGGCCGCGTGGGAGCTCGCCATGCAGGACGCGATCGTGGCGCTCAACGTCGACGACCTCGCATCGGCTGAAGCGCATTTCCGCGACGCGCTCAGCGACGCGCCGGGACCGCTGGAGGAAGCGGAGTCGCGCCACGGACTGGCGTTCGTCCTGGTCTCCACCGGCCGCAACGCGGAGGCCGTCACGGTCATCGACGCCGCCCTCGCCAGGTTGAGCGAGACGACGGAACCGGAACTCGAAAAAGCGGCCGATCTCCTGAACCTCAAGGCCGACGCGCTGGTGACGCTGCGCCGCGACTCCGCCGCCAACGCGGCCGGCCTCGAGGCCTTGCGGCGGCGGCGGCTGGCCGCCGATTTCTGAACCGGCGCCGGCCCCGGACCGCGAACTGCGCCGGGCGCCTTGTTTTCGCCGCGAGGGCGCTCAAGGTTCGCGGCTCGCTCGCCGGACTTCAGGGAAACGTCTCATGCTCGCTCGCCTGATCTTCTCCGCCGCCGCGGCGTTCGCCGCCGCGCCCGTTCTCGCCCAGGACGCGACCGGCGTCGCGCCGCCCGAGACCCAGGAATGGCCGAAGTACGCCCAGGAAGCCCCCAACGGCTCGGTCGTGCACGTGCCCAGCGGCGCGATCTGCCCGGCGACGTTGTCCGACGTGCCGCGCGTCAACGTGTTCGAAGCCACCAACGAATCCGGCCACGTCGGCGTGGTCTGCGAATACAAGGGCCAGGATTACCGCAGCTTCGCCCTTTTCATCACCAACAAGAACCATCCGACGATGAAGGGACTCGCCAACGTCGAAGCGCGTTGGGAGGAATCGCTGAAGACGATCACCACCCAGTATCCGGAAGCCGCGAAAATCAGCATCGGCGGCCTCGGCGCGGACGTGGAGCGCGGCGTCAACGGGCAATTGTTCGAGTCGACGATCCAGGACGCGCCGGTGCAAATCGGCATCTGGCAGACCGAAGCCGAGAATTGGGTCGTCAAGGCGCGCGCCACGTTTGCGCCGACGATCGTCGGCTGGCAGGCGGCCGCGACCGCCCGCGCGCTGGTCGGCGACAACGCGACCATGATCGAGGTCTACACCCCGAACGACGACGCGGGCGTCGGCGGCCAATAGCGCCGCTGGAATCCGGGGCCGTGACGCCCTAGCTTCGCGGTCCATGTTCCACCGTTTCTTCCTTGAGCTGCGCGACGCCGGCCTGCCGGTGTCGTTGCGCGAGTATCTGACGCTCATCGAAGCGCTCGACCGCGACGTCATCGACCGCTCGGCGGACGATTTCTATCTCCTCGCCCGCGCCGCCCTGGTGAAGGACGAGCGCGACCTCGACAAGTTCGACCAGGTCTTCGGCCATGTGTTCAAGGGCATGGAGACGCTGTTCGACGCGGTCGACGTCGCCGAAATTCCGGACGCGTGGCTGAAGGCCATGGCCGAGCGCGTGCTGACGCCGGAGGAGATGGCCGAGATCGAGGCCTTGGGCGACTGGGACGCGCTGATGCAGGCGCTGAAGGAGCGCCTGCGCGACCAGGAAAAGCGCCACGAAGGCGGCTCCCGGATGATCGGCACGGCCGGAACCTCGCCGTTCGGCGCCTACGGCTACAACCCGGAGGGCGTCCGCATCGGCCAGGCCGAGGGGCGCCACGGACGCGCGGTCAAGGTCTGGGACAAGCGCCGCTTCAAGAACCTCGACGGCGACAAGCGGCTCGACGTGCGCAACATGCAGATCGCGCTGCGCCGGCTGCGCCGCTTCGCCCGCGACGGCGCGGCCGAGGAACTTGACCTCCGGGAAACCATCGCGTCGACCGCCAAGCAGGGATACCTCGACGTCGTCATGCGGCCCGAGCGGCGCAACGCGGTGAAGGTCTTGTTGCTGCTCGACGTCGGCGGTTCGATGGACCCGTGGGTGGAGGCGTGCGAGCAGCTGTTCTCGGCCGCGCGCGCGGAGTTCAAGCGCCTCGACCATTTCTACTTTCACAACTGCCTTTACGAACGCGTCTGGAAGGACAACGTCCGCCGCTTCTCGGACGCGACACCGACCTGGGATCTGCTGCACACGTTTGCGGCCGACACCAAGGTGGTGGTCGTTGGCGACGCCTCGATGAGCCCCTACGAAGTGATGGTTCCCGGCGGCTCCGTGGAGCACGCCAACCCTGAGCCCGGCGCGGTCTGGCTGAAGCGCCTCGCCGACGTCTACCCCGCCCTCGTGTGGCTCAACCCGACGCCGGAAAAGCACTGGGACTGGACGCCGTCGATCGACCTCGTCCGCGACCTCATCGGCCGCGAGCGGATGTTTCCGCTGACCCTCGACGGCGTCGACGCGGCGATGCGGGAGCTGGGGCGCTAACCGGCCGCCGCGGCGCGCGCCGCCGCGAAGCGGGGCAGCGCGCGGTCGATCATTGCGTCGTTGGCGGTCACGGAAATCCGCAGATGGCCGGGCATTTGGACCACGCTCCCGGGCAAACAATAGACTCCCAGGCGGGCGAGATCGCCGGCGAACGCGGCGTCGTCGGCGATCGGAGTCTTGGGGGTGATGTAGAACGCGCCTTCCGGCGCGCGCGTCTCGTAGCCGCCGTCGCGCAGGCCGGCGACCAGCCGGTCGCGCCGCGCCTGAAGATCGGCCATGTCCGGCGACAGGTGTTCGAGCGCCGGAAGCGCGTGTTGCATGAGCGCGCTGGCCACCGCCCAGCCGCACAGAATCTGGCTTGAGGTCAACATTCTTCGCAGCGCCTCACGGCCGTCGAGCCGCGGCGACAGGGCGGCGTAGCCGATCCTCTGACCTGGCGTCAGCAGGGTCTTGCCGTAGGTGTAGATGACGATCGTCCGGTCGTGGAATTTCGCCGGACTGACGAACCGAGCCCCGTCGTAGACCACGGCGCGGTAGGCCTCGTCGGACACCAGATGGATCGTCGTTTCGTGCTTTCGTTCAGCGCGCGTCAGGATCTCGGAAAGTCCCGCGAGCGTCGCCTCGCCGTAAACTTTTCCGGTCGGGTTGTTCGGCGAATTGACGATCACCAGGCGGGTCTTCGCGGTGATCGCGCGTTCGATCGCCGCGAGGTCGAGATCGAACGTCGACGGCGTCGTCGCGACGCGCACGGGGAGGCCGCCGGCGTTGAGGATCATGCCGTCGTAGAAGAACCACGGCGGATGATTGACGATCGCCTCGTCGCCCGGGCCGATGAGGGCGTTGAACACGATCTGCAGCGCCCCGGTGGCGCCGTTGGTGAGGAAGACGTCCTCGGCCTCGAACGCCAGGCCGGTGAGATCGCGCAGCGAGGCGGCGACCAGGTCCCGCGGCGGGCGTTCGTTGATCTTGTAGGCGTACCAGTCGGCCGACCGCGGCGTGACGGCGTCGCGCAAGGCCGACACGAAGGGTTCCGGCGCCACGCTGTGCGGATTGCCCAGGGCGAAGTCGCACGCGTCGTCGCGGCCGGCGCTCTTCCACGCCTGATACGTTTCGAGAAACGCGTAAATCGGAACGATCGAGCGATGGGCGCGTTCGACCCGCGCCGGCGTGTCGGGCGGAAACATCGGAGGTCGCTCCCCTCGCGTTGCGCCGCGGCGACGGCCGGCGGCGTTTTCTTGTAGTTACACTTAATGTATCTGCATGGAATATCTTGCGCGCGGTCGCGTCAAGCCGTAGTCCTGGCGTTCCAGAAGCGAGCCCGACGTCATGCCGTCCGCCAAATCGCTCAAGGCGAAAACGCTGGTCCGCGATTCACGCCGGGTGATGGATGAGTGCGCCGGTCTCGCGGCGCAAAAATTGGCCCGCCGCGTGGCGCGCTTCATCGACGATCGGCTCGCCCCCGCCGGACTGAGCTTCGCCCAGTTCGGCCTCATGACCTGCGTCGCCGCCGCCACGGACGACACCATCGGAAAGCTCGCCAAAGACACCGACCTCGATCCGTCGACCCTGTCCCGCAATCTGCGGACGCTGGAACGTGCGGGCCTGGTCGAGATCACCGTCGTCGAAAGCGATCTGCGGCGCCGCGCCGTGTGGCTCACCGAAAAGGGCGCACGGCGGCTGGAGACGGCGATCAAGGCGTGGAAGCGCGCCCACGCCGAACTCGCGCGCCGCCTCGACGTCGAGAGCCTGCGCCAATGCGCCGACGACGCGCGGCCCGCTGCGCAGTCGCCGACCGACTGATGCGGCGTCCCGAACCGCGTGCCGCGGCGGAGGGACGCCGACGCGCAGGAGAGTCGCGTCGGCGTCGACACGCCCGCGCCGATCGCGCGGCGCGGTTGCGGCCTAGGTCCGCGCCGTCAGGATGATGGACGCGCGCTCAAGATCGAAGATTGCGTCGCGAAGGCTGGTTTTCGCCTGATAATCCGGATCCTCGCGCATGCCCGTGAGGGAGGCTTCCGGGTCGTCGGTCTCAAACAAATTCACCATGTCCGCCGCGACGTCGCCGCGCAGGATCTTGGACGCCTTCAGCGGCCGATCGAGGCGGCGAAGGCCGTGACGCTCGAACACCGGTTTGAGATCGTCGAAATAGGCCACCGCGGACTCCAGGTCGTGACCGGGCTTGAGCGGCAGAATGTCGACCAAAATGAAACTCATCGTTTGGGCTCCTATCGAAGGGGGGGGGGTGAACGTCGCGCCGGCGCCGTCCGCGAATCCGCTGATGCGATCGCGAGCCGGACGCGCGGACGACGGCGTCAGCTCCGGTCGAACGATGGCGACGCGCGACGGCGCGGGCGACGCCGCCCGGTGATCCCCGTGACGCCGGCGCGCGGGCCTGAAAGGCTGTCGTTCATGAGCTGCGGTCCTTGGGTTGCTCCTTCCGAAGAGGCAGTTAAGACAGGCGCATACTTTCCACAATGGAATGTATGGAATTGCGTCTATGACCTACTGGAATACAGAAAATCTCGCGTTGCTGCCGGCGTTCAAGGCCATTCTCGAACGGCGCGGCGTCAGCGGAGCGGCGCGCGTGCTCGGCGTGTCGCAGTCGGCCGTGAGCAAGCAACTGGCGCGTCTGCGGGTCTGGCTCGACGACGACTTGTTCGTGCGCTCCGCCGACGGCATGCAGCCGACGCCGCGGGCGCTCGAACTGCTGCCTCGGGTCGAAGCGATCCTCGCCGAAGCGAGCGCCCTGACGTCGGCGGAGCCTGTGTCGCCCACGACGTTCGGCGGTGAGACGGTGATCGCCACCACGGACGAAATCCGAACTCCCCTGGCGCCGCTGCTGCTCGACCGCATCGCCGGCGCGTCGCCGCGCCTGCGCCTGACCTTCATTCCGCTAGATCCGGCGTATTCGATCCGCGGGTTGGAAGCCGGCCGGGTCGACCTGGTGATCAGCGTCAACTGGCACGCCCCGGATCAGCTGCTTCAACAGCGCCTGTTCCAAGATCGTTTCGTCTGCGTGATGGGCCGCAAGCATCCGCTCGCCGACGGCGCGCTGACACTCGAGGCCTTCGCCGCCGCGACGCACGTCATGGTGGCCCCGCTCGGCATGACCCACGGCGTCATCGACACCGCCCTGAATCGTCACGGCCTGGCGCGCTTCGTCTGCCTCTCGGTCCCCGACTTCGCGCTCGTGACCGGCGATCTCCTGGGCGACCGGCGGATCGCGACCTTGCCGTCGCGCGTCGCCGACCAGCTGTCGAAGCGCGACGGCGTGGTCGTTCGCGAGCTGCCCCTGGAAGCCCCGAAGGTCGACTACTACTTGCTGTGGCATCAGCGCTTCGACCGCGACCCGCGTTCGCTGTGGATCCGCGAGCAAGTGGCCGCCGCGATCGCCGGACATTTCAATTGATCGCGGCGCGGCCGCCTACCCCGCCAGCTCCATCGATCGCGCGAGGCCGGGGTGGAAGACGACCGCGCCGCCGTAATCGAACTCGGCGGCGGGCTCGAGGAACTTGAAGATTTCGCGGCGTTTGCGTCCGTCGTCGGCGACGTTGCCGATGGCCGAGACCGCGAACAGGCGCTCGATCACGCGCCGGGCGCCGGAGATCGCCTCGGAACCCTCGATCCGCGTCAAAACGCCTTCGAGCGCGGCCATCAGCTGCTGCGCGGTCATTTCGCGGCGGTCGAGTTCGACCAGTCCGGACAGGACGTCGTCGATGTCGGCGATGTCGGCGCGCAGTTCGTCGGTGAGTTCGCGGCGCAGATAGGCCGACTGCTGGCGGTCGGCTTCGGCGAGCGCCGCGGCGTCGATGTCGTCGCGGCCGGCGTAGCCGGCGGCGCGCGCCGCGGCGCGCAGGAAATGCACGGCGTCGCGCGGGCGCGCCCGGGTCCGCCGCCAGACGAAGTTCCAGTATCCGGAAAATCGCGACGCGCGCTCCTTGTCCATCACGTCGCGCGCCGACCGGAACATCTTCTTCAACACCACGTCGGCGTGGATGTCGGCGTCGGCGATTTTCGGATCGGTGGCGCGGGCGACGCGGTGGCCGCACATGTCGCGCAAGCGCTCCGGCGTCCACGTCAGGTCGCAGGTGCGTTCGGCCCACGGGTAGCGCGCGTGCTCAGGCAGACGTTCGAACAAGTCCGGGCGCACCATCAGCACCGGCGCGATCACGGCGCCGGCCGGACTGCGCGACAGGCGGTCCGCCGCGGCGAGCAAAATCGTCAAGGCGTCGTCACGCAAAGCGTCGAGCGCGCCGGCGTCGGCGACTCGTTCGGCGGCTTCGTCGAACAGCACCAGCGCCTTGCGGCCTTCGAGCACCTTGGCGATGCGCGACTCGACCATGGCCACCGCCTGCCCCGCGGAGGCGCGCGCCGCGCGGCCGGCGCCCGGCGCGCCGAAAATCTCAAACACCAGAGTGCGGTTGAAGGCGAGCGGCAGCGCGTCCTCGAGCCGCGGGTCCAGCTTGGCGGCGAAGCCGCGCGCGAGTTCGCGGATGTCGGAGCCCTGCAGCAGGTTTTCCTCGATCAGCGCTTGAAAGGCGCCGAGAAGAATCAGGTAGCGCGCCGTCGCGTCGGCTTCTTTCGGCTCCAGCGTCTTGATGCGGCGCACCGCGGCCATGAAGGCGTCGCGCAGCGCGACGCGTGAGGCCGGGATCAGCGGATTTTCGGCGGCGACGAGGCGGCGGGCGAGCATCGTCTTGCCGGCGCCGCGGCCGCCCAGCAGCACCTGCGCGCCGCCGCCGCGCAGCGCGTCCTCGGCCGGGTGGCGCCGAAAGTAGCGCTCCGGCAGGTCGAGCTCGGCGTCGAGCTCCCAGGTCGCGACGACCTCGAGCATGGCGTCTCCGACTCCCGGCGGCGCAGGACGCGGCGCTGCGGCTTCGACTCCTGATCGCGCGCCGGGCGTGGCGCGGCAAGCGCCGCGCCGTCGTTGCCGCGACTTTTCCCCAACCGCGGACCGCGTTTTGCTCCCGTTCCGGCCGCCTGACGGTCGCGGCGTCGACGCGCCGTGCGGCGGACGGGCAACACTCGGCCGCAAAATGCCGACTCCGCCCGCGCAAACAGCGGTTTACGGCCGTCGCGGTGTTTCCCGGCTTGAGGTGACGTCTAGGTCAAGTGCTACAACCGACGACGAACGTGCGGCGAGCGCAAGAACTTGGCCGCATTCAGGGGAGAGACTCATGATCCGCAAGACCCACGCCGCCGCCGTCGCGGCCCTTCTCGCCGCCACGGCGCTTTCGACGCCGGCGCTGTCGCAAGACGTCGGCGATCTGGTGATCTTCGGCGACAGCCTGTCCGACCCCGGCAACATTCCCGGCTTCACCGGCGGCTTCGACTTTCCGCCGGCGCCCTACTTCGACAATCATTTTTCAAACGGACCGACGTTCGCCGAATTGCTCCCCGGGCTCCTCGACCTCGGCGCCGGCGACACCCTGAACTTCGCGGTCGGCGGCGCCTTTTCCGGTCAGCTGCCGACGCCGGACCCGATGCTGGAGCCGGCGATCGGCACGACGACGGGCAACCTCAACACCATCACGCAGGCGCCCTTGATGGGCAACGCCGCGCTCTTCGGACTCGACGACACCGACATCTTGACCCAGGTCGGCGGCTACCTCGCGGGCTCGCCGACAATCTCGAGCAACACCTACTTTTCGGTCTACGGCGGCGCCAACGACTACTTCCTCGCCGCCGGCGCGATCGCGTTGCTCGACCCCATGGACGCCGGTTTCGACGCGACGCTTGACGCCATCATCTCGGGCTCCGTGACCACCGCGGTGACCAACCTCGGCACGGCGGTCGGCGGTCTGGCGGCGGCGGGCGGCGAGAACTTCATCGTTCCCAACCTTCCCAATCTCGGAAAGACGCCGGCCAACAACGGAACCCTGGAAAGCGAAGCGCTCGGCGCCATCATCTCCGAGGCCCACAACGGCGCGCTGGCGTCGGCCATGGCCGGCCTCGCCGCCACCACAGGCGCCGACATTTACCTCGTGGACGTGGCCACCCTGACCGCCGACATGCAGGCCAACCCGGCCAAGTACGGCCTCGCCAACGTCACCGACGCCTGCATCGACGACCTCGCCTGCGTCCTCGGCGGCGCCAGCGTGCAGAACACCTATCAGTTCTGGGACAGCGTCCATCCGACCGCCGCCGTGCACGCGGTCGCCGCGGCGTTCGTGCGCGACACGATCACCGCCCCGCGCGCCCTCGGCGCTCAGGCCGAGACCGGTTCGGAGAACGCCCAAGACGCGTTGCGCCGGCTGACCAGCGCCTACCACGCGGGCCGCCGGGCGGGCGCCGACAGAGCCTTCGTGTTCGGCGACTGGAGCCACCTGATCAACGATCGCGACGGCGAAACCGACGCCTTCGGCCACGAGTATTCGGGCGCCACCCTCACCGGCGGCGTCGCGGTGCCGTTCGGCGAACGTTGGCTCGCCGGCGGCGCGGTGGGAATCACCCGCGGCTCGACCGAGATCGCGACCGGCTACGGCGGCTTCGACTTCGACTCGGTCCGCGTCGGCGGCTTCCTCGGCTACACGGCGGGCTGGCTGTCGGTGCACGGCGCGGCCAACGTCACCCAGGACCAGTACGACGACATCACCCGCAACACCGGCGTCGTCGGCCAAGTCGCGGCCGGCGAAACCACCGGCGACTCCTGGTCGGCGAGCCTCGAAGGGCGCGGCGATTTCGGCGGCAGCTACTTCACCTTGTCGCCGCTGGCGCGTTTGCGCACCTCGTCGACCTCGGTCGACGGCTACGCCGAACGTGGCGCGCCCGGCCTCAACCTGTTGGTCCTTGACCGCGAGATCGAACCCGTCGACGCCGAGTACGGCGCCGAGATCTCCGGCGACGCCGGTTTCGTCAACTGGTGGCTGGAAGGCGTATACGTGGAGGCGCTCGAGGACGACGACCACATCGCCTCGTCGGCGCTGGTCACGGTGCCGAACGTGATCCGCAACATGGACGTGATGGGCACCGACGGCTCTTTCGGCCGCATCTCCGGCGCCACCAGCTTCAATTTCTCCGGCTTCAGCCTGGAGTTCGGCGGCGAGACCATCACCGGCAGCAACAACCAAGACGTCTGGGGCGCCTACGGGCGGCTCGGCAAGAAATTCTAGTCCGGCGCGTCACGCGCGGCGATTCAGGCCGGAGCCTCGCGCTCCGGCCTTTTTCGTTCAGCCGGCGTCCGGCTCGGAGCCCGGCGCCAGGGTGACGGCGAGGCCGTCGAGTCCGGCCGACATCCGCAGCAGACAACACAGGCGCGAATTGTCTTGCGGCGCGACCGCGTCGGCGAGCCGCACGGACTCCGCCGCCGTCGGCGGCGCCAGCTTGTCGAGCCATTCCTCGGCGACGTACACGTGGCACGAGACGCAGGCGCCGACGCCGCCGCACGCGGCTTTGATCGGCAACCCGTTGTCGCGGATGAAGTCCATCACGCTTGCGCCGTCGAAGGCCATCAGCGCGTGACGGCCGCCGCCGCGGTCCGTGACGTGAAGCGTCAATTCGCTCGCCATCCCAGCGGCTTAGACCCGCATCGGCCGGCGCGCAAGGCGTCAGGGACCCGGCGCAGGCGTGATCACGAGTTCGACCCGTCCGACGCGGAGGCCGTACCAGGCCACGGTCGCGGTGTTGACGATCGCGCCGTCGCTCCGCTCGGCGAGCACGTCGCGAAAACGAACCCGCCGCGACCCGCCCGCGCCGGTCGGCACGTCGACAAGGTACTCGAGCCGGAACACGTCGCCGTCGGCGAAGCCGCGCGCGGTTCCGACGACGTCTTCGCGGACGCCCTCGTATTCGCCTCCGGCGACCTTGCGAAATCGCCACGTCTTGGTGTCGGTTTCACCGTCGTCGTAAACGAAATCCTCTTTCAAAACGAAGGTCTCGCCGTCTTGACGGCCGTCAAGGTAGGCGGTGAATCCGCGGTCGGTTCCGGTGATCGACGTGAAACGGCCGCGGCCGACGGTCCGGCCGGCGAGGTCCTCTTCCAGAACGAATGTCGCGTCGGGCGCCGCGACGTCCGGGACCGGCGGACGCGTGGCGCAGGCGGCGATCCAAGGCAAGCAGGCGGCGGCGAGGAGCAGGCGGCGCATGGGGTGGCCTCATTGGAGAGCGATCAGGATACCCCAGTCATACGCAGCCGCCGCGCCCGCGGATTGCGGCCTCCGGGGTCGACTGGTTCGCCCAGCAGTGCGCCTCACCCACGCCCGTGGATGCCGCACTCGGTCTTGCCGGTTCCTGACCAGCGGCCGGATCGGACGCTGTCATGCGCGACCGCGGGCGCCGTGCACGGCGCGCAGCCAATCGAAGGATAGCTTCGCGCGACAAGCGGGTGTTCCGGCAAGCCGCGCGAGCGCGCGTACACGTGAACGCCGGCGAGCGCCCAATAAGCCAGCGGATTGACCTTGTATTTGCCGTCGGCGAACTCGGCCAAGGGCAGGTCTCCGCGCAAGGCGCCGTGATGGCGCTTGCGGCCGGTGAACCAAGCGTCGAACGCCGACAGAGCGCGGCGAAGCGGCCGCACCCGCCGCAGGTCGCAGCACGCCTCCGGATCCCGGCCCCAAAGATCGCCCCTCGCGTCCTCGACGTCGCGTTCACGTCCGTCAGGACCGACCACGCGCAGTTCGCGCAAGCCGAACCTGTCAAACAGTCGGTCGCGATACCGCAACGTCTGAGAAAAATGCAGCCCGGTGTCGATGAAGATCACCGGCACATGCGGGGCCGCTTCGGCGAGCAAGCTCAGCATCACCGCGGACTCGGCTCCAAAGGAGGAGACGCAGGCGATCCGGCTCGGAAACATGCGCGCCGCCTCGGCGACGATCGCCGCCGCCGACACATCCTGCCACCGGGCGCTCAGGCGCCGCGCCCGGACTTCGTTCGAAGTCCCGAATCCGACCGCGGTCGGCGCGCGGGGGACGGCGGGAGTGTTCATGACGGTCAGGCTAGCGCCGCGCGCGCGCGGCGCAATGCGACGTCTTGGGCCTAGGCCCCGGACTCGCGCGGGGCCGACTTCAGCCCCGCCACCGTCGCCTTGTAGTCGGCGGCGTCGATGAAGCTCAGGACTTCGTCAAGGCGGGCGCGGACGGTCTGAGCGACGAGCGAGCGCCGCACCGGCGTCGACGCCGCGCCGACGAGCAACTCGGCGGTCGCGCACGCGTCGGCGAGGGCGAAGGCGCCGATGCCCCGGGCCGAGCCCTTGATCGTGTGCGCGGCGGAGGTCCAAGCGTCGTCGTCGGCTTTCGGCTCCAGCAAACGCACCCACATCGCCGCCTGCTCGCGAAACAGGCCGAACACCTCGGCTTGCAACGCCGCGTCGCCGGCGGTGTACTGATTCAAGTGTTCCAGATCGACGGGCATGGCGGCCATGGGCGTCTCCGGTCAGCCGGACGCCCCCACGCATAGGCCGCTTCGCACGCCAGAGCGTTAACGGCGCACGCCCGGCAACCTGAACAGCCCGTTCATGGTGGCTTCAGGCGGCGTTCACCATTGTGGCAATTGGAAAATCAGGTATTGCGGAGTCTCCCATGCGCACAGCTGGACGAATCATGTCCGGGCTCGTCGCGACCGGCACGGTCCTCGTTCTCGCCGCCGCCGCCGACGCGCAGGACCGTCGCGGGCGCGGCGACCGCGCCACCCGCGGCGACAGCATCGTCGACGTTCAGACACGGCCGCGCGAGCGCGCCACCCGCGCCGACCGACCGCGCGACAGCCGCGCCGACCGCGACGCCCGCCCGCGCGACAACCGCGCCGATCGGGACGCTCGCCCGCGCGACGACCGTCGCGACCGCGACGCGCGCGGCGGCGACGACCGCGGCGACCGCCGCGGGCGCGACAATCGCGGCGACCGTGACGCGCGCAGTCCCGACACCCGCGGCGATTGGCGCGCGCCGGACAACCGCGGACCAGACACCCGCGGACGAGACGGCCGCAACGACAGAGACGCGCGCGGGCCCGACACCCGCAGCGATTGGCGCGCGCCGGACACCCGCGGACGGGACACCCGCGGCCACGACGGCCGCAACGATTGGCGCGGGCGCGACCGGCGCGACGATCGCAGCCGCGACACCCGGAGCGGCTGGCGCAACTCCCGCGGCGACGACCATTCGCGCTACCGCCGCCACCGCGACAACGTCTACTTCGGCTACAACAGCTACGGCGGCCTGACGTTCGGCTACTCCAACCACACCCGCTGGCGGCCCTACCACCACGCCTACCGTCCGTACTACCGGAGCTCCTACCGCCCCTATTACCGGAACCATTGGAACGCCGGCTACTACAACTACTACCGCCCGATCTGCTGGCGCGTGACCGAGCGGTCGTGGTGGGGCGGGCGTCCGGCGTTGGTGTCGTTCAAGACCTGCCGCAGCGGCTACGGCCACACCTACCGGGTCGCCGGTTCGGCCTACTTCGTCAGCTGGCTGCACGCCGGTTACGGCTACAACGCCTACTACCGCTGGTGAGTCCGCGGCGCCCGCGCCCGCCGTCGCGGCGGGCGCGGGGC
>JAJFFL010000058.1 GCA_021776705.1 Alphaproteobacteria bacterium | reverse complement strand
CGCCGACGTCGTCCTCAACGGCGCCCTGCGCGCCGACCGCACCGGCGTCGGCTGCCTGTCGGTGTTCGGCCGCCAGATGCGCTTCGACCTCGGCGACGGGTTTCCGCTGCTGACGACCAAGAAGCTGCATCTGCGCTCGATCGTCATCGAGCTCTTGTGGTTCCTGCGCGGCGACACCAACGTCGCCTGGCTGCAGGAAAACGGGGTGTCGATCTGGAACGAGTGGGCCGACGAGACCGGCGACCTCGGCCCGGTGTACGGCAAGCAGTGGCGCTCCTGGGCGGCGCCGGACGGCCGCGTCATCGATCAGATCTCCAGCGTCGTGCGCCAGATCAAAGACAACCCGGAATCGCGCCGGCTCGTGGTCTCGGCCTGGAACCCGGCCGACGTCGACGCCATGGCCCTGCCGCCGTGTCACTGCCAGTTCCAGTTCGCGGTGCTCGACGGGAAGCTGAACCTGCAGCTCTACCAGCGCTCGGCCGACGTCTTTCTCGGCGTGCCGTTCAACATCGCCAGCTACGCGGCGCTGTTGCTGATGGTCGCCCAGGCGACGGGGCTGAAGCCGGGCGAGTTCGTGCACACGTTCGGCGACGCCCACCTCTACCTCAACCACCTCGACCAGGCCGCCGAACAGATGAGCCGCGCGCCGCGCCCGTTTCCGACCTTGCGCCTCAGCCCGATGGTCACCGACCTGTTCGATTTCCGCTACGAGGACTTCGCGCTCGAGGACTACGACCCGCACCCGCACATCAAAGGCCAGGTGGCGGTGTGAGCGAGCCGGCCGAAACCCCCGTCCACGACGAAATGTCGATGCACGAAGTCGACCGCATGTGGGAGCTGGCGCTGCACGAAGAGTCGGTGCTCAACGAGCGCTCGGCGCTGTTCCTGGTCGCGCACGCCATGCTGCTGATCATGACCGTCGAGACGCGCGGCAAGTTTCACGACTTCGTCGTCTTGTCGATCATCGTCATCGGCGGCGCCTTGTCGGTGATCTGGCTGCTGATCAACGCCCGCCAGCTCGACGAGATGCAGCGCGCGGCCAAGATCGCCGGGCCGTATTCCGAGGGCTACGTGCGCTTTCGCCAGCTCGCGCGGCGCACCAGGTTCTACGAGTTTCTGCGCACCAAGGGGCCGGCGCTCTACGCCTTCGGGGTGCCGAGCCTAGTCGCCGCCATCTACGTCGTGCTGCTGGCCGACACCCTCGTGCGGGCGTTCGCTTGAGCCTCGCCGCGCCGTATTGCCGCCGCCGCCGCCAGCCGCGATGCTGCGCCCCATGACCCGACCCCAGTTCTTTCCCGGCGACCCCGCGCCCGCGTTCACCGCCGCGTCGACGTCGAGCGAACGGTTCGTGTTCAACTCCGCCGCCGGGCGCTACCTGGTGCTGTGCTTTTTCGGATCCGCCGGCTCCGACGCCGGCGCCGCCGCGGTGGCCGAGGCGCGCGCCGCGCGGGCGCTGTTCAACGACGACAAGGTGGCCTTTTTCGGCGTCAGCAACGACCCGGCCGACAAGGCCGAGGCGCGCGTCGCGGCGGAACTGCCCGGCCTCCGCTACTTCTGGGATTTCGACGGCGCGGTCGCCAAGCTTTACGGCGCCGCCGGCGACGACGGCGACGTTGACCAACCGATGTGGATCGTGCTCGACCCGATGATGCGGGTGGTCGGCCGCTTTCCGCTCGCCGGCGGCGCGGCGGCGCTGGACTTCATCGCCGCCTTGCCGGCGGTCGCCGGCCACGCCGGCGTCGACGTCCATGCCCCGGTGCTGATCTTGCCGCGGGTGTTCGAGCGCGACTTCTGCGCCCGGCTGATCGACTACTACAACGCCGGGCAGGCGATCGACTCCGGCTTCATGCGCGACGTCGACGGCAAGACGCGGCTGATCGTCGACCACTCGTTCAAGCGCCGCGCCGACCGCACGATCGAGGACGAGGATCTGCGCGGCGCGGCGCGGGCGCGCATCCTGCGCCGCCTGGTGCCGGCGATCCGCGACGTGTTCCAGTTCCAGGTGACGCGCATGGAGCGCTACCTGGTGGCCTGCTACGACGCCGGGACCGGCGGCTACTTCCGGCCGCACCGCGACAACACCACCAAGGGCACCGCCCACCGCCGCTTCGCCGTCACCATGAACCTCAACGCCGAAGACTACGAAGGCGGCGACTTGCGGTTCCCGGAGTTCGGGCCGCGCACCTACCGCGCGCCGACCGGCGGCGCGGTGGTGTTCTCGTGCTCGTTGCTGCACGAGGCGACGGCGGTGCGGACCGGCCGGCGCTACGCGTTCTTGCCGTTCCTGTACGACGAGGAGGGGGCTGAAATCCGCGAGCGCAACAACATCCACCTCGGCGAAGAGGTCGGGGCGTACAAACGGCAAGGCCCTGATCCGGAAGAGGAAACGGCCGACGCTTAGGGCGCGCTTCGGGGCGCGCGAACGATCGCCGCATTTGTCCCTAGGATGGACGCGACCGACCGACCCCGGAGCGCCCGCGCCATGCTGTACGTCCTCGCCGCCGTTTTCGCCGCCGCCCAACCCGTTCCCGCCGCCGACCCGTTGGCGGCCTGGCGCGGCGAATGGGAGGGCCTGCTCTCCAATCAGCAGCCCGGAAGCGTCGGCGCGCCGGCGATGGTGCGCGCGCGGCTGTCGATCGGCGCGCCGGATCCGAACATCGACGGCTGTTCGGTGTGGCGCACGGCGTATTTTCCGCTCGACGACGTCGAGCGCGACGACCCGGTGCAGATCAAGGACTACACCCTGTGCCCCGGCGCCGCCCCGTACACGTTCGTGATCGACGAACGCGACGGCGCCGACTTGTCGGCGGCGCTTTTCGGCGACGTCCTGTACGCGCCGTTCCTCGCCGGCGACGTCATGCTGACGTCGCGCTACCAACGCAAAGGAGACGCCATTACGCACGAAATCGTCAGCGGCAAGGCGGCCGGCGCGCCGGTCGGCGGGGTCGTCAGCTTCGCCCCGGGATCGCTGCAGGTGCTGGCGCTCGACCGCGTCGCCGTCGCCGCCGCCGCGCCGCGCGCGGTTCCGCCGCCGCACGCCCCGGACAAGACCGACCCGCCGCGTCGCGCGCCGCGCACCGTGCCGGACCCGGAAGCTCCCGTCGAAACCCCTGTCGAAACGCCGGCTGAAACGCCGGTCGAGTCGCCGGACGAGACGCCGCCGGCGTCGCCCGAGGCGGCGGCGTCCGACGACGCGCCGCCGGTCGCGGTCGTCGGGGGCGGGACGATTGAGGTCCCGGCGCTGGACGACCTGTTCGCGGTCGCGCCGTCGGCCGTCGAGCCGGCCGACGTCCCGGCGCCGGAGGCCGAGATCGCCGTCCCGGACGAATTGTCGGCGGTCGCGCCGGCGGCCGAGGACGCCGCCGCCGCGCCGGATCCGGAACCCGACGCCGACGGCCGTTAACCGTCGCGGCCGCCGCTTTCGCTCTGTTCACCGTGATTGAGCGCTGTAGCCTGAACCTTGCAGCGGGCGCGTTAACGATCCGAGGCGGAGAACCATGGCGCAGCCTCCGACGCAAACCGAACCGAAGCTGGTGATCGTCGTCGCGCGGGCGCGCAACGGCGTCATCGGGCGCGACGGCGACTTGCCGTGGACGCTCGCCGACGACCTCAAGCGCTTTAAGGAGACGACGGCGAATTCGCCGTTGCTGATGGGCCGCAAGACCTGGGAGTCGATCGGCCGTCCGCTGCCCGGCCGGGTCTCTCTGGTGCTGTCGCGCGACGCCGCCTACCGCGCCGAAGGGGCCGAGACGTTTCGCGATTTCGACAAGATGCGCGCCCGCGCCCGCGAGGTCGCGAGCTTGATGGGCTCCGACCGGATGTGCGTGATCGGCGGCGAGGCGCTGTACCGGCTGGCCTTGCCGCTCGCCGACCGCCTGTACGTC